>JBIIXM010000075.1:0-6723 GCA_044338435.1 Flavobacterium sp.
TAATTTGACTTTGAAATCGGTTTGACCGCTAGTTTGGGTTAAATAACCGCCATCGGAAAGTATTTGCTCTACATCTCCTAAATTATCTACGTTTTCAAACAAACTCAAATCTAACGGATTAGTTTGTGGAATATTCAAAACATAATTAGTTGATGAATTATTATCATCTTTAAAAGTCATACTGCCAATGTTTCTAATAGCCAAACCGGCGTTTAGTTTGTAGCCTTTCCCTTTTTTCCATTGGTAATTAAACCCGATGTCACCGGCAAAACCATTCAATCCGCCAAAGATAGATTTACTGTAATCATCAAAATTGGTAAAGCTATCCGCCAAGTTTCCGGAGTAAGCAATGTTCAAAGTAGCCGGCGAACTGGTGGTTAAGTAAGCTCCGGTAGCGTTTTCGGTTACTGTTCCGTTCAGGTTACTTAAACCAAAGTTGGAGTAAGAACCCGGGAATAATATTTTTAAAGTAACTCCGGCGCTAAACTTATGATTGTCGTTTTCAAAGAAAGTTCGCGCAGCAGACAAACCAACTTCACCATATGAAGTACCGCTTAAACGCTGATTGCCGGGATAGTTTAAGGAAGTAGTGTTCAAAATAATATTATCATTGGTTATAGCATTTCCAATGGTTGGATCGATGTTAACCATGTCAAATTTGGCGTGCGCTTTAGTAGTCACGGCAAAACCCCATTTTTGCCAACGAATGGCTAATCCAGGACCGTTGATTTCGGCATCAATTCGTGCGTTAACCGGACTGTTGCCTTGGAAAATCAAAGTTTCAAAGTCGGCATCGGATGAAATATCACTAAAGGCAATTTTATTGTTTGAAATATTAAAACTTGAGCCGTAAATATTAACTTCAAATTTTTTCGACAAATTGGCCAACTCGGCCGGATTGATGTTGGCGTTCAAAATTCCAACACGATTAGAAGTACTAATGCCCGAATAATGTTCTTGGGCTACTGTGTTTAGGCCGATAAGCAGCGCTACAGTTACAATGATTTGCTTCATAGGTAAGATGGATTTAGGTTATAACAGTCGGTTTTTCAAAAACCCTAACACAACTATAAAAGTAAAAGTAGGCATTTTAGTTTACATAGCATTCCAAATGGCATCATTTGGAGTAGGTGCTGTAAGGACTAATGATTCCTTGGTAACAGGATGTGTAATCATTAGTTGGCGGGCATGTAAATGAATTCCTCCATCAGGGTTGCTGCGGTCAAAACCATATTTTAAATCGCCTTTGATAGGGCAGCCAACAGCGGATAGTTGCGCTCTGATTTGATGGTGACGTCCGGTATGTAAGTTGATTTCCAACACAAAGTAGTTGTCGAGTGTTTTGATGACTTTATAGTCTAAACTCGCTTTTTTACTGTCGGGTACTTCTTTTAAGTGCGCTTTGGAAGTGTTGTTTTTTTCATTACGCTTGAGAAAATGAACCAGTATATCTTCCGTTTTCGGCGGTTTGTTTTTCACCACAGCCCAATAGGTTTTTTGCGTGGTTCTGTTGCTGAACATTTCGTTCAAACGGGTCAAAGCCTTGCTGGTTCGCGCAAAAACCACAATCCCGGTCGTAGGCCGGTCCAACCGATGCACCACTCCCAAAAATACTTCTCCCGGTTTGTTGTATTTCTCTTTGATGTATTCTTTAACGACGTCCGACAAAGGTTTGTCTCCCGTTTTATCGCCTTGTACAATATCGCCTACACGTTTGTTTACCACAATGATATGGTTGTCTTCGTGTAAAATTTGGAGGTTGTCTTTATTTGAGACTAGCTTAGACATTTTAGATTGTTAGAAAGGTTAGATTTTCAGAGTGGTGCGAAAACGAGAAATCATTTTGACAATTTCATTCAACTCACCGGCAATTTTTTCTGATTCTACATTATTGACAAATCCTAAATCTGAAGCAATTAAAAGTTGTGTTTCAACTTCGTAAGCTGAACCAACAGCAATTTCTAAAAACCTGGAAAAATCTTTATTTGAACTTCTTGAAGAACCTTCAGCAATATTTGAAGGAATTGAAACAGAAGCCCGGCGCAATTGATTGGTTAAACCAAACTTTTCATCGCTAGGGAATTTTGAGGTTATCTCATAAATTTGAGAGCAAAATAATCTGCTTTTCTTCCAAATCTCTAATTCCTTATATCTATGCATATTATTGTCTAAGAAGTCTAAAAATCTAACTTATCTAAGAAGTCTAAAAATCTAACTTATCTAAGAAGTCTAAAAATCTAACATGTCTAAGAAGTCTAATTAATATTGTTCATTCGCATTCGGAAAATCCTGCGACTTCACATCGTCTACATACTGTCCGATGGCTTTGGTCATGTCTTCGTATAAGTTCATGTATCGGCGAAGAAATCTTGGACTAAACTCATGCGTCATGCCAATCATATCGTGTAAAACCAAAACTTGTCCGTCAACGCCACCGCCGGCACCAATACCAATAACCGGTATAGAAATGCTTTTGGCTACTTTTTCGGCTAACGCTGCCGGGATTTTTTCCAAAACCAAAGCAAAACAACCAATACGTTCCAACAATTTAGCGTCTTCAATCAGTTTTTCGGCTTCGGCATCTTCCTTAGCTCTTACGGTGTAAGTTCCGAATTTATAGATGGATTGCGGCGTTAAACCCAAGTGTCCCATTACCGGAATTCCCGCATTCAAAATACGTTTGATACTTTCTTTAATCTCGCTGCCACCTTCCAGTTTTACCGCATGACCGCCACTTTCTTTCATGATTCTGATAGCAGATCGCAAAGCTTCTTTCGGGTCACTTTGGTAACTTCCAAAGGGCAAATCCACCACAACCAACGCACGGTCAATGCCGCGAACTACCGAAGAAGCGTGGTAAATCATTTGGTCTAACGTTATTGGCAAAGTAGTTTCATGACCTGCCATTACATTACTGGCCGAATCGCCTACCAAAATCACGTCAACGCCGGCCGAATCTACAATTTTTGCCATTGTATAATCATAAGCCGTTAACATCGATATTTTTTCGCCATTGGCTTTCATATCAAACAAAGACTTGGTCGTAATTCTTTTGTAATCTTTTTTCGCAGTAGACATAATGGTTCGTTTAGAAGTTGTAAAAGTATTAAATCTATTTTTATGAAGTGCCAAATGTGAAATTATCTTATTTTTGTCGAAACTGATTGGGAGCATTTGGTATTAAGAGGAGAATGTCCTTTGGACATTCGGCAAATGCTTAAAAACCTAAAACCTGAAATAAAAGATTTATGCCCAAAATACTAATCATCGAAGACGAAGCTGCCATCCGTAGGGTATTGACCAAAATACTTACAGAGGAAAGCGATACGTACACGGTTGAAGAAGCCGAAGACGGCAAACAAGGCTTTGAAAAAATCAAAAGCGAAGACTACGATTTGGTCTTATGCGACATCAAAATGCCCAAAATGAGTGGTGAGGAATTGCTCGAAGCTGTAAAAAAAATCAAACCCGAAATTCCGATGGTTATGATTTCCGGCCACGGCGATTTAGAAACCGCAGTCAATACCATGCGTTTAGGCGCTTTCGATTATATTTCCAAACCACCCGATTTGAATCGCTTACTGAACACAGTTCGCAATGCCCTCGACAAAAAGCAGTTGGTGGTTGAGAATAAAATCCTCAAGAAAAAAGTTTCCAAAAACTACGAAATTGTTGGCGAAAGCGAACCCATCAATCAAATCAAACAAATGATTGAAAAAGTCGCCCAAACCGATGCCAGAGTGCTTATCACAGGACCTAACGGTACCGGAAAAGAATTGGTTGCACATCAATTGCATGAAAAAAGTGAACGCGCTTCAGCGCCTATGATAGAGGTGAACTGCGCCGCTATACCATCAGAATTAATCGAAAGCGAATTGTTCGGTCACGTAAAAGGTGCTTTTACTTCAGCAGTTAAAGACCGAGCCGGAAAATTCGAAGCGGCCGATGGCGGAACCATTTTCTTGGATGAGATAGGCGACATGAGTTTATCGGCTCAAGCCAAAGTGTTAAGAGCTTTGCAAGAAAGTTTGATACAAAGAGTCGGTGCCGACAAAGACATCAAAATCAATGTACGGGTCATAGCGGCTACCAATAAAGACTTGAAAAAAGAAATCGCCGAAGGTCGTTTCCGAGAGGATTTGTACCATCGTTTGGCGGTTATCCTAATCAAAGTGCCGGCCTTAAACGACCGTCGCGACGATATTCCATTGTTAGTTGAACACTTTGCCGTAAAAATTGCCGAAGAGCAAGGCAATGCGCCTAAGGTATTTTCCAAAGACGCGATTAAATTATTACAAGAATACGACTGGACCGGAAATATCCGCGAACTCAGAAACGTAGTAGAACGATTAATTATCCTTGGCGGCAACGAGATTTCTGAAACCGATGTAACCTTGTTTGCCAGTAAATAATAAAGTTGTAGGTTCTAAGTTGTAGGTTGTTTTAACTTAGAACTTAGAACTTACAACCCAGAACTAAAACAATGAACCTAAAAAAAATAAACCCCAACCTCCAAAAAGCGCTCATCGAAAACGGTTTGACCGAAGCCAATGAGATCCAGCAGGAAACTTTTTCTACCATTAAAAGCGGTGCCGATGCAGTGATTCAATCGCCTGCAGGGACAGGGAAAACAACAACTATTGTGCTGAATGTAATCCAGCGTTTGGAAAAATCGGTAGGCGAAAGTACTCGAGCCTTGATATTGGTGGAAAACAAAGAACGCGTTCAGGAGATGGAAGAATTGTTCCTAAAACTCGGCACTTACCACGATTTGAGTATTTACGGTGTGCACGACAAAGGCGACATCGATTACGATAAAAATATCGTATCAATGGGCTTAGACATTTTAATCGGAACGCCTAATAAAATCAACGCCATGTTTTCTTCTGCCGGCTTCAATAGCAATACCATCAAGATGTTTGTGGTTGACGATGCCGATATTTTATTCCGAAACCGTTTGGATGCCGTAGTACTTCGTTTGTCGCAAAGCATCGAGAAAACCCAACGCTTGTTCTTCTGTTCACAAATCACTGAAAGGGTAGAAGTGCTAGCCGATAAGGTAATGATAGAACCAATTTTCTTCGAAATGGAGGAAAAAGACTAATTCACAATTCATAATTTACAATTCAAATAATGGGATTAATCAAAATATTTTCCGGTAACGAAATTTTAGCGGTGACTTTAAAAGACAAACTAGAAGCAGCCGATGTCAATGTGGTAATTCGCAACAACAATCAGTCGAATGTATTGCCGAGTGTTTCCGCAGACAAACCGGTAGAATTGTTCATTCAGGAAACCGACTTCCACAAAGCCAATCCGGTAATTGAGGCGTTTCGAATGAGTATCTAAATTATTTAATAACTTTCAATCGCCAAACCAACAGCGATACCAATACCCCAAATATTCCGATAATGGCAAAGGAGTGTTTCAAGCTCGTCAATTCGGCTATGTAACCAATCAACGGCGGTCCCATCAAAAATCCTAAGAAACTGATACTGGTAACTATGGTCAGCGCGATTCCCGTGGGTACAGTTTTACTGTTTCCGGCCACGTTAAAGATAATCGGTACCACATTAGAAACGCCAAATCCTACCAACATAAAAGCTATCGTACACGGAATGATATAAGGCAACAATACGGCGGTATACAAACCGGTCGAGATGACTAAGCCGCTAATTATTAGGACTTTCCTCGCGCCATATCGGGCGACTAAAAAATCGCTTAAAAATCGACCCGAAGCCATACTGATCATAAAAGTGGTGTAACCCAAAACAACTAAGGCACCAGGTGCTTTGATGATTTCTTTAAAATAGACTCCGCTCCAGTCAAACATAATGCCTTCGCTGGCCATCCCGCAAAAACAAATCACGCCCAATAAGAAGAGGTTTTTATCCGGATTTTTCCAAAATGAATAGGTGGATTTTTCAGCTTCTTGTTTCGTTTTGGCTTTAATCATAAACTTTTGATTGGTTGCTATAATCACCAAAACAAAGGCAAAAGCAATAACAAAATGTTGGAATACACTCAACTCCAAAGCCAACATCAGCAAACCGGTAAGTGCCCCGAAAAATCCAGCCAAACTCCACGATCCGTGGAAGGAACCAATGATAGGTTTATCGAACAATTGTTGGGTATAAACACCTTGTGTATTCACCGAGATATTACAGAAATTGCCAAACAGTCCGAAAAGAAATAAGCCAACGGCCAACTGCCATTTTTCCGCCGCCAAACCAATTAAGGGTAAGCAAGCCGCGTACAATATCAATCCCCAAAGTGTAATTGTTCTACTCCCGTATTTTGTAACAACTTTACCTGAAAAAGGCATGGCAAATAATTGTCCGATAGGCATGGCAAAAAGTAAGGTGCCCAAAGCCGCCTCGCTTAATTGCAGAGCCGATTTAATATCCGGAATCCGACTTGCCCAAGTAGCAAAGCAAAATCCCATTCCGAAAAAGAAGAGTGAAGTGGCCAAACGCACGCGGTTCAAATAGGATTTTTTCGCTTTTCGGAATCCTTTTTTGATTTTGGCTTTGGGTAAAATTTTGCTCAAAAAGCTATAATCTAATAACGGCATACATAAAATCTACGGTTATACTGGGCAAAAGTAAAACATTACAACCGGTTAGTCTGCAATGCAAACCAATTACAACGTTATTATTATTAAAATTTAGTTTTCATGTCGTCAGAAAAGCGTCATTCCTATTCAAATTTTCAAATGGTAAC
>JBIIXM010000076.1:0-6694 GCA_044338435.1 Flavobacterium sp.
TCGGGCGATGGTTGGGACGGAACGTACAATGGACAACCTTTGCTATCAACAGATTACTGGTTTACGGTAGACTATCCTGAGAATGGAGCGATGAAACAGTTTAAAGCGCACTTTAGTTTGAAACGATAAACAAAACCAATATAAAAAACACCCGTTCAGAAATGAGCGGGTGTTTTTTTATGGTAATTTTATAATGTAACAATGTAACCAAGTAGCAATGTTTGATAAGGTTTTTAGGTTAGGTTAAGGCAATTGTTGTAGGTGTCAGATAGTTTATTTTGTTAAAAATGCCTTGTTTATGTAGGTATTTTATACCTTTTCCGTTTAACGACTCCTTTTTTTAACATCTTGAGGTAGTGGTTTTAACATTTACTATTTATAAGAATTCTCTACATTTACACACCCAATTCAAACTAACCTAACACATGATTTTGTCTGATGTATTTGAGCAAGCTCAAAAATACGATACGCCGTTATTGGTGGAGTATTATTTTCGTGGTGAAAAGATAGAAGATCCTATTCACTTTTTTGAAGTCAACCAAAGCTTTTTGGAGTTTATTTTTCCTTCACCGGCCGAAACCTTGGCGATGGTTAATAAGTATATTATTTACAGAGAAACGCACAAGTTGGTCATTTCGGAACACGGATTTCAAATGATACATCTTTGGTTTTAACAGTTTACTATCGGCTGGTTTTATTGTAGTAATAAAGCAATTATGGTGAACTTAGCCCCGACTCCTTCGGCAGTCGCTTCGCTCGTGTGTAGCGAGCTACCGTGTAGCGTCCCGAAGCTTCGGGAGCGGGAGTAGGTGTTAAATAAATATAAACCGCGTGCTCCCCAAAAAAAAAACGCCTCTGTAAATAGAGGCGTTGTTGTATGATAGGAATGAAAGTTAGGCATTGTACACTTTTAAAGCTTCTTTTAAAATGGCTACAGAGCGGATTAAATCTTCTTTTTTCAAAACGTAAGCAATGCGGACTTCATTTAATCCAACACCCGGAGTAGAATAGAAACCGGCTGCCGGCGCTACCATTACGGTTTCGCAATTGTTGTCGTAGGATTCCAATAACCATTGTGCAAAATCGTCGGCGTTTTTCACCGGCAATTGCGCAATGCAATAGAAAGCTCCTTTAGGGGTTGCTACTTTTACGCCTTCAATTTTTTGCAGTTCGGCAATTAAGGTATCGCGACGGTCTTTGTACTCGGCTATTACATCGTCGAAATAACTTTGCGGCGTTTCCAACGCGGCTTCACTGGCAATTTGAGCGTAGGTTGGCGGACTCAAACGAGCCTGGGCAAATTTCATGGCGGTGGCCATTAATGCCTTGTTTTTCGAAACGATGCAACCAATACGTGCGCCACACATGCTGTATCTTTTGGAAACTGAGTCAATCATGATGGCGTGTTCTTCCAAGCCAGGCACGTTCATTACGGAGAAATGTTTTTCATTCTCGTCGTAAATAAATTCGCGGTATACCTCATCGGCAATCAGGAATAAATCGTGTTTTTTAACGATTTCAGCCAACTGCATGATTTCTTCTTGTGAGTATAAATAACCGGTTGGATTGCCCGGATTACAAATTAAGATGGCTTTGGTTTTAGGCGTAATCAGTTTTTCGAACGCGGCAATCGGTGGTAAGGCAAAACCTTCGTCTATAGTAGAAATTACAGGCACTACGGTTACACCGGATGCTGTTGAAAATCCGTTATAGTTAGCATAAAATGGCTCGGGAATAATAATTTCATCGCCTGAATCCATAGTACTTCCCATGGCAAACAACAAGGCTTCGGATCCTCCGGTAGTAATAATAATATCGGCGGTGTCAATAGGTAAGTCATGTGATTTGTAGTAAGCGGATAGTTTGTTGCGGTAACTTTCAAAACCGGCCGAGTGGCTGTATTCCAATACTTTGATGTCGGCATTTTTTACCGCATTCAAGGCTACTTCAGGCGTTTTGATGTCGGGTTGACCAATATTGAGGTGGTATACTTTATGTCCTTTTTTCTTAGCAATTTCAGAATATGGCACCAACTTACGGATGGGCGATTCAGGCATTTGCTGCCCTTTAAGTGATATCTTAGGCATGTTGTTGATTTTAGTGCTGCAAATTTGCGATTTTTTTAGATTGAAAACAATGCATTTATGGCCTTAAAAATTGTTAAAAATTATTTTTTCCCCTTTGTTTTTTAGTAAATTTAACGAAAATCACACCGAATGCGCTTTTTATACACTTTACTCTTGTTTTGTATCAGCCTTACTTTTGGTTTTAGTCAGTCGGCTTTTCAATTGCACCAAGGCCAACAAAAAGCCGTTATTCCTTTTCAAATGATCAACAACTTAATTTTTATTCCCATAAAGGTTAATGGCGAAACTTTGACTTTTTTGTTGGATACCGGTGTAGAAGAAACCGTCTTATTTAGTTTAGACGATAAGGAAGAGGTAAGCTTACACCAATTGGAAAAAATTAAATTGAAAGGTTTAGGAGCTAGCGAGGCGGTTGAGGCCTTTAAATCCTCTAAAAACAAACTGGAAGTTTCGGGTTTTGTTGATGACAATCACGAGCTGTATTTGATTTTAGACCAAGAGTTTAATTTTTCGTCTCAAGTAGGTATACCCGTAAACGGTATTATAGGGTATCACTTTTTTAAAGACCATCTAGTTGAGATTAATTACGACCGTAAAAAAGTGATAGTATATGCAGATACTCATACTAAAATTAGAAAAAGAATCCTTAAATCACATAAAAAAGAGGCGATTAGTTTGGAAAACAACAAGCCTTATTACACTACCAATGTGGTGACTATAAACCAATCTCATCCGTCTAAAATGCTTATCGATACCGGTAACAGCGATGCCATTTGGTTGTTTTTGAGTGAATCGCCCAATCTGACGTTACCTTCCAAGTCGATTAAATGTTTTTTAGGACGAGGATTTAGTGGCAATGTATACGGACAAAGGGCCAGAATGCAAAGTTTCACGTTTGGCGATACCAGTTTTAAAAATCCGATAGGAACTTTTCCGGATTCAACGTCTGTCAGTAGTGTGAGTTTTGTTCAGGATAGAGTAGGTTCTTTGGGCGGTGGCGTATTGTCGCGTTTCTCTATCTTTTTTGATTATCCGGGCAGTTGTATCTATACTAAACCCGGTGCCAAAGTTTCGACACCGTTTAACTTTAACATGAGCGGTCTTGAAGTCCAACACGATGGTTTGGAATGGGTCACTCAAACCTATCAAGAACGCGGTGGTACAGCAGCGGTTTATACCGCTAGGCAAGACAATATGGGCCATGTACAGGACAACTTAAAAATCAAGTTTGAGTTAAAGCCGGTGTTCCGCATCTTTAATGTTAGGGAAGGTTCAGTGGCGCAATTGGCCGGCGTACAAAAAGATGATCGCATCGTTAAAATCAACGGTCGAAACGCCCATTATTTAACCATCGAAACCATTAATGAGTTGCTAAAATCGGAAGAGGGCAGAACCATAGTTCTCGAGGTTGAACGCAAAGGCGTACTCTTAACTTATAATTTCCAACTCAAAAGTATTCTATAAAAAAACTCCCGATTATTCGGGAGTTTCTATTATTGCATTAACGGACTTTTTGTCTTTTTTTCAAGCAGGTTCTCTACCGGTTTGATAATCACTTCGCCTTTTATTTTTAAGGCTACTCGACCTTCGTCTACATTCACCGCGTTACTTTCCACTGTGATGGTTTTTCTGATAGGTCCCGGATTCATATTGTATTTCACCTCAATCTTTCCGGTTTTACCCGGCATAATCGGGTCTTTGGAAAAACTCGGCACTGTGCAACCACAACTGCTTTTCACATCTTTAATCAACAATGGCTGATTGCCGGTATTGGTAAATTCAAACACACGTAAACCACTGTCTTCTTCTTTAGTTACTTTACCGTAATCTATAGTGTTGTCTTTGTCTTTAAACTCAATTTTAGGACCGTCTTGTGCAAAAACCATTGCGTTAAACAGGATGGTTGCGATAAGTATCATTTTTTTCATAGGTCAAACGTTGCATTTGGTTAGTAAAAATACTGGGTTTAAATTAATACACAAAAATTTAATTCTTAATTTTTTCTAAAGTCTTTATTAGTTACTTTTGCAATTCAGTTTACAAAAGCTGTGCCAGAGGGTTAGGAGCGAGTGGTTAGTGTGTTTCAGCCATCCATTTTCCCGCTTTCCGTTCTGCAAGGCGCCACTGCAATCGGGGCTAAAAGAGAATCGTATCGCACTTTTGTAAGCTAACAATTTAAGAAGTCCAATAATCTAAGAAGTCTAACAATCTATCATATGATTCCAGCGCAATTCAACGCCCAAGAAGTAGAAAAAAAGTGGTACGACTACTGGATGAAAAACAACTATTTTCATTCGAAGCCAGACCACCGCAAACCATATACCATTACCATTCCGCCACCCAATGTGACCGGTGTCTTGCACATGGGACACATGCTTAACAACACCATACAAGATGTGTTGATTCGTCGTGCCCGATTGAAAGGCTTTAATGCGTGTTGGGTACCCGGTACAGACCACGCATCGATTGCTACCGAGGCCAAAGTAGTGGCCAAGTTGAAAAGCGAAGGCATCAACAAAAACGATTTAACCCGAGAAGAGTTCCTCAAACACGCCTGGGATTGGACCAACAAATACGGCGGTACCATCTTAGAGCAGTTAAAACAATTAGGCTGTTCTTGCGATTGGGACAGAACCAAGTTTACTATGGATCCCGATATGTCGGCTTCTGTAATTCGTTCGTTTGTAGATTTGTATAACAAAGGACTCATTTACCGCGGTTACCGTATGGTAAACTGGGATCCGGAAGCCAAAACTACCTTGTCTGACGAAGAAGTAATTTACGAAGAGCACCAAGGTAAATTGTACCATTTGAAATACCAAATCGAAGGGACTAACGAGTTTGTAACCATCGCTACAACACGTCCGGAAACCATCTTGGGCGATACTGCTATTTGTATCCATCCGGAGGACGAGCGTTACGCTCATCTAAAAGGTAAAAAAGCTATTGTGCCGATTTGCAACCGTGTGATCCCGATTATCTTTGACGAATATGTAGACATGGAATTCGGAACCGGCTGTTTGAAAGTAACGCCTGCACACGATGTAAACGATAAGACTTTAGGCGAAAAGCATAACCTGGAAATCATCGACATTTTTAACGAAGATGCGACGCTTAATTCTTATGGCTTGCAATACCAAGGCAAAGACCGTTTTGTAGTGCGTGAGGAAATTGCAACCGAATTGGAAAGTATTGGCGCTTTGTCCAAAACCGAAACCCATTTGAATAAGGTAGGGACTTCAGAGCGCACCAAAGCCGTAATCGAGCCGCGTTTGTCCGACCAATGGTTCCTAAGCATGGAAGAGTTGGTAAAACCGGCCATCAAAGCGGTGTTGGAAACCGAAGAAATCAAATTGTACCCATCGCGTTTTAACAACACCTACCGTCATTGGTTAGAAAATATTCGCGACTGGAACATCTCGCGTCAATTGTGGTGGGGACAACAAATTCCGGCCTACTACTACGGCGACGGCAAAGAAGATTTTGTAGTAGCCGAAACTATCGAACAAGCCCTCGAGTTGGCAAGAACCAAGACGAATAACCCGCAACTTGAAACCCGTAACTTGAAACAGGATCCCGACGCTTTGGATACGTGGTTCTCCTCTTGGTTGTGGCCTATGGCTGTGTTTGGCGGTATTTTAGACCCCGAAAACGAAGATTTTAAATATTATTATCCTACCAACGATTTGGTAACCGGACCGGATATTTTGTTTTTCTGGGTAGCGCGTATGATTATTGCGGGTTACGAATATGCCGGCGAAAAACCGTTTAACAATGTATATTTAACAGGCTTGGTGCGCGACAAACAACGACGTAAAATGTCGAAATCTTTAGGAAATTCGCCTGAGCCGTTGGAACTGATTGAAAAATTCGGTGCCGATGGTGTTAGAGTAGGGTTGTTGTTGAGTGCTTCGGCCGGAAACGACATCTTGTTCGACGAAGAGTTGTGCAACAACGGTAAAGCTTTTGCCAATAAGATATGGAATGCCTTCCGTTTGATTAAAGGCTGGGAAGTAGCCGATATCCCGCAACCGGAAAGTGCCAAAGTGGCTATCGAATGGTACGAGGCCAAGTTGCAACAAAACTTAGTGGAAATTGAAGACCATTTCGAAAAATACCGTTTGTCTGATGCTTTAATGGCCATTTATAAATTGGTTTGGGATGACTTCTGTTCGTGGTTCCTGGAAATGATAAAACCGGGTTACCAACAGCCAATTGATCGCGCCACGTTTGATAAGGCCATCGAAATGTTGGAAGCCAACTTAAAGCTGTTGCATCCGTTTATGCCGTTCTTAACCGAAGAGATTTGGCAGCACATAGCCGAGAGAACACCGGAGCAAGCTTTAATTATAGCCGAGTATCCAACGCTTACGGCTTACAACGAAAAGTTGATTACCGATTTTGATTTTGCTGCCGAAGTTATAGCCGGTATCCGTACCATCCGTAAGGAGAAAAACATTGCCATGAAAGATGCCGTAGCGTTAAAAGTGGTGAACCACGAAAACGCCTCGACTTACTTTGACAGCATAATTGTTAAATTGGGTAACTTATCCGAATTGGAATATGTTACCGACAAAGTAGATGGTGCGTTAACCTACCGTGTGAAG
>JBIIXM010000077.1:0-6663 GCA_044338435.1 Flavobacterium sp.
ATTTTGGTAAACTACCATAACTGGTGGCTCCGGTATGTGGAAAATCGTCTAATCTTAAATTCAGGGAACGTACTATGGTTCCAACAGCACCAAATTTGGCTGCTTCGGCAGCACCGGCATACCTTTGATCGCCGCAACGACTATAGGACAAAAAGGTATCAATATTATCGGGTTCCATCGGACGGTTGAAAAAAACAATCTTACCTTTAATATTGGCTTCGCCTAAAGTCTCTAATTCTTTTAAGCTGTGGACTTCAATCACCTCTGCTGTAATTCCTGATTTTGGCGTAGCTATCGATCCGCCTAAAGCGCAAATCGGTACCTTAATCTTAGTTTTAGCATCGATGATATAGGCGGTTTCCTTGTCGCCTCTCACCCATTTAGGCACCATTACCTCTTGTAGAAATACGCGGTCCAACCCTAAAGCTTCCAGTTGTTGTCTGGTATAAAGTACGCCTTTTTGAGCACCTTCGGAACCTGATAAACGTTGGCCTACTTTATTGGATAAATCGTCTAACCACGAATAACATTGGGAATTCGTTAGAGCGGTTTTGTAAATCGATTGCAACATTTGTTCGTCATTAGATTGCGAAAAACCTAAAGATGTCAATAATAACAAGCCACCGAAGATCACTTTTTTCATGAGACTAATTTTTCTCAAAAATAATTGAAAAAACATTTGGTCACGGAAAAATATTTCATTTACTTTGTTTTTCAAAGTACTTTAAAATGGAAGCGAAAGATTATTTAAAAGACATACAAGACATCAAACAAATGATGTCACAATCATCAAGATTTATGTCATTGAGTGGTTTATCGGGTGTACTCGCAGGAGTATATTCATTCATTGGCGCATGGTTAGCCTACAAAACCATCTACTTTGATACTTCTACTAGCGGTTCCTATAGAGATTTAGTAATTTCGTTTGAAGCGGTTTACCGATTATTGATCATTGGTTCTTCGGTTATGATTTTGTCTATTGCAACCGGTCTGTTTTTGAGTTTGAGAAAAGCGGCAAAAGGAAAAGAAGTATTTTGGAATCCAACTTCAAGACGATTATTGATTAATTTTTTAATTCCTTTGCTAACCGGTGGATTTTTTATAGTTTTCTTGATAGAAAAAAACATATTGGAATTGGTTGCACCGCTAACACTGATTTTTTACGGATTAGCCTGCGTGAATGCCAGCAAATATACACTAGGAGACGTACGATATCTGGGAATTACACAAATATTACTTGGATTACTTTCAACCTGGTTTTTAAGCTATGGTTTGCTGTTTTGGGCATTAGGATTTGGGGTTTGCAATATTTTATACGGCAGTATTATGTATTTTAAATACGATAGAAAGTAAGCGATGAAAAAAGCAATTGTCGTCATAGCGGGTTTACTGGTTGTCTTTTTTGCATTGGTGAAGTTTAATTCAATGCCGATTGAAAATGCTTTTGCCCAATCAGACAAAAAAGAGGCGGAATCATTGCGTGACGGTGACATCATCTTTCAAACCTCACAATCAGCACAATGCGAAGCAGTAAGAATTGCCACCAATTCAAAGTTTTCTCATTGCGGCATTATTTTTAAAATTGATGGCGAACCTTACGTTTATGAAGCTGTTCAACCGGTAAAACTGACGCCTTTCAAGGAATGGATTACGCACGGAGCAAATAACGACTATCTTGTTAAACGACTGAAAAACGCTTCGGAAATTTTAGATTCGAATACGATTGAAAAAATGAAATCCTACGGATACCAATTCAAAAACAAAGATTATGATCTTTACTTTGAATGGTCAGATGATAAAATTTATTGTTCAGAACTGGTATGGAAAATCTATAAAAATGCAGCAGGTATAACCCTTTGTAATTTAGAAAAGTTAGAAAGCTTTAATTTAGAAAACGACAAAGTAAAAGCCATTTTACAGGAGCGATACGGAAATAATATTCCATTAAAAGAAGAAGTAGTAGCGCCTTCACAATTGGTAAATTCAGATCTATTAATCACGATAATCGACACTTATTAAATTGAAAAACCTCATTCAAAATATCAACAAAGCTTTTGATCACCGAATACGTTTGGGGATCATGTCGGTATTAATGGTGAATGAGAGTGCCGATTTTAATATGCTCAAAGAATTATTGGGCGTAACCGATGGCAATTTGGCCAGTCATACTAAAGCCTTGGAAAATGAAAACTACATTATGATTGAAAAACAATTCATTGGTAAAAAACCGAATACACGCTACATCGCCACAGTCGCCGGAAAAAAAGCCTTTCAAGAACACATTGAAGCGCTTGAAAAATTAATACAGAAAAGTTAACCCTATTTTTTTATCTATTCACTTTGTATTTCAAAGTACTTTTAATTAAAAATTATGAGAGATTTAATCATCGAAAAAATGTACGAATGGAGCAAAAAGCCTTATCAAAAGTTTTTTAAAAAGAACGAACCCTGGCCCATAACTTCTAAAGAGTTGATTCGTTATCCGCCGGAGAGTTTAGGCTTTCACATGGGCTGTTTTTTATTGAAATACAATTTTGAAATCCAACCCAAATTGGAAGATCACGATGTATTTCATGTCCTAACCAATACCGGTGTTTCGGTAACGGAAGAAATCGGAATGCAATATTTTTTATTGGGTAACGGCAAGAGAAGCGCTTATCAGTTTGCTGTGATTGTTATCGGAACACTCTTCTACCCTATGCAATGGAAACGCTTCAACACCTTTTACCGACGCGGAAAATCGGCACATCAATTTTACGATTTACCCTTTGATAAAATGCTGTTACTGCCACTCAAAAACATTCAAAACACTTTTAATATCAAATAATTATGGAAACTACCTTAGAAAACAATGCTGAAAACGACAGCAAGTTCACCACGTACTTGGCTTTAGGCTCCTTTGGCGTAGGCTCTTTGCTGTTCTTCGCCTTTATGTTTCATCCTAATCCAACTCTAATCTACATCGGAATTTGCTATGTGATATGCGCGTTATTGGTCAACACCGTTGCTTTTATCAGTCTGATAATTGAGCTACTGCTTCATTGGGACAACCGAGAACAAATTGCCATCAAAATGCTCATCATGTTAGCCAATCTTCCAATCGCCTTTTTATACCTCAACATTATATTTAATTACAGTCACTTTTAAAAATCAACCTCATGGAAAATCAAGAAAATCAAGGCAACGAGCCGAAATCATTTTTACAATCCAATACCGCCAAAATGATCATGGTGGGATTCTTAACGCTCTTTTTACTCATTCCGCTACTGTTTGTACAAGATTTAATTTTGGAACGCTCAGAACGAAAAAACGAAGTAGACCAAGAAATTGCTACCCTTTGGGGAAGCGACGTCACGTTCTACGGACCTATACTCCGAATTCCGTATCAAACGTATGAAAACTATAACGTCACCGATACCAAAACCGGCGCGACTACAATTCAGAAACGGGCTTTCACACAATATGCTTACTTCTTTCCGAATGAACTGAACAACATTTCCGAGGTAAAGAAAAACGAATCCCTGAAACGCGGCATCTTTAATCCGATAGTGTTTACGGCCAATATGAAGTTCAACGGTAATTTTACTGCGCCTAATTTTGCCAAACTCAACATACCGGCAGAAAATGTGCAATGGGACAAAGCGGCTGTTTTGGTAAAAACTACTAACTTAAAAAGCATTAAAAGTGAATTGTCTATCAAGCTCAACAACGAAAAACTGCTATTTGAACCACAGCCGGAAGACAAAAGCGACTACAGTATTTTAGCCACGACCTTATTTAATTATACCAATTTGGCCGCGGGAAAACCGATACAGTTTCACTTCGATATTCAGTACAACGGCAGCAACAGCATCAGCTTTATTCCGATTGGAAAAATCACAAAGGTTTCTATGGACTCCGATTGGGAATCGCCTAGCTTAGAAGGTTCGTTCGCTGCTAATGATGCGACTAAGGTTGTTAGTAAAGATGGATTTCACGCCGACTGGAAAATACTCGACATCAACCGAACTTTTAGCCAACAATACGCGGCTTCTCTACCCAATTTAGACGATTATAAATTCGGCGTCAAATTAATTGATACAGTAGACGAATACCAACAAAACGAACGCGTGTCCAAATACGGCTTTTTGGTCATTGGCTTGACCTTTCTGATTTTCTTTTTGATCCAATCGGTGAGCAAAATCAACATTCACATTTTCCAATATTCTATGATTGGAATCGCACTCATCATGTTTTACACTTTGCTCATTTCGATTACGGAACACAGTAGCTTTAGTTTGGCTTACGCGATAGCCGGAACGGCAGTTATTACGATGATTACGCTCTACTCGATATCTATTTTAAAGAACCGAAAATTCGCGCTGTTTATTGCGGCCGCACTGACGGTTTTGTACAGCTTTATTTATGTAATTATCCAAATGGAAGATTATGCGCTGTTGGTAGGAAGTATAGGCTTATTTTTAATCCTCGGAGCTGTGATGTATTTCTCCCGAAAAATTGATTGGGGAAAATAATGCATTAAACTCAGTGAATCTCATTTTTTCTCCGTGAATCTCTGTGTAACTAAAAAATGTCACTGAAATTCACGGAGTATTTTTTTTTGATTCGAAGCGATTAAAGTTGGTCCAAATCAAATGACCACTCGAGTTCATTTCGATACCAAAGTTGGCCTTGTGCAACTTGAAGCGGACTTTCAAAATTGTTAGTATACAAAGCACCCGTTCCTAAACCTTGCGGCATCGGATTGTTTTGTAAAAATGTAAATTGGGCAATCGCATTCAAACCGATATTGCTTTCCAAAGCCGAAGTAATCCACCAACCGATTTGGTATTTTTCGGCCAAGGCAATCCATTCGGAAGTACCTCTAAATCCACCTATAAAACTCGGCTTCAAAATGATGTA
The DNA here is from genome assembly GCA_044338435.1 of Flavobacterium sp. Lineage (GTDB taxonomy): Bacteria > Bacteroidota > Bacteroidia > Flavobacteriales > Flavobacteriaceae > Flavobacterium. Next base: position 4,903 of record JBIIXM010000077.1, read on the forward strand.
TTGCGGTCGAACTTTTTGCAGTAACGCTTCTTTATCAGCCAAAGAAAAAATGCCTATGAGTTCTTCGTCTAAAGCAATGGGCAATTGGGTATTTTTACATAGAACTGACATCGTGTCAGTCTTGTTTTTTTGTATTGGTTGCTCTATACTATGAATTTGAAAACCAGTTATTTGATTAATTTTATCTAAAGCTTCATTTTCATAAAAAGAACCGTTAGCATCAACCCGAATCTCCATAGTTTCCGCATCGAAATTTTGACGAATAAAGCGCAATAACGCCTTCTCTTTTTCAAAATCTATAGCTCCGATTTTCAATTTGATACAGCGAAAACCTTGCTCGATTTTCTCTTCAATTTGACGTTTCATAAACGCTTCATCGCCCATCCAAACCAATCCGTTTATTGCGATAGAAGCGACTCCGGAAGTGAATTTTGAAGGTAACAAAACGAATGGGTTTTCACTTTGCAACGACAAAAAAGCCATTTCTACGCCAAACTGAATCGATGGGAATTCCATTAATTCTTCCCATAATTTTTCAGCACCGAGATGAATATTGTCGCAAACCCATTGTAATTTTTCTTCATAATCCGGTCGGTCATCTGTTGAAAGTCCGCGTAAAATTCCGCACTCGCCTATGCCCTTTTTCCCGTTTTCTTCCAAGACCAAAAACCAGGTTTCTTTATCGGTTAAAACACCGCGTGAAGTTCCGGATGGTTGTTTAAAATGCAATATGTATTTATGATAGGTTGCTTTCATCTTTAGTCTAAAAGGCGTAAAATCTTTTTAAAATCGGAAGTATCAAATCCGTTCTTTTCGAATTGTTGGAAATCGGATTTAGTTTGTTCAGCCCAGCTTTTCCCATCAGATAAATGATTGTTTTGGTATTTTTTATGAAGGTCTTTCGCCTTACTCAATTGATCGGTAAACAAATAAACATGGGCCAATTGCAATTGGTAATTCAACGCTGTTTTATCCAAACTAACCGCTTTCAAATAAGCTTCTTCCGCCTTAACAAATTGCTTAGACGACAAATACAAACTACCTAACAAGCCGTAATCAGCGGCCGTGGCTCTTTTTTTCTCGATAATTTCTTTTTGAATGATTAGAATTGCTTCAGGCGTTTTGGTGCTGAAACGAAGTTGTTGTGCTTCTTTACGTAGACTTTCCAAATAACTATTGAGTTGCCCTGATTTGACCAAATTCTCTTCCGAAGCCGTTTCCATCGCTTTTACTTTCTCTGCAGCCAATAGTTTTTGGTACTCGGCATAAGTGTATTTCTTAGTAAACAACTCTAAAAATGTTCCGAACCACAAGTCTTTGTTCGCTACTTTTAAAGCGATATCCGACTGCTGAATCGTTTTCAAAAGTTCTTTCTTGGCTTGAGTTGACCAGCCGCTTTTTAAATTATTATCAACCCAAGGCACTACTTCTAAGACAATTTTTTGCTTCATTACCCAATTATCACTTTCAAAGGCAAACCATAGGTTTTTAGGGGTAGCCGACAAACATTTGGAATCTTCAGACAAGAGTTTAGCCGCTTTGTTTACCGGTGTTTCTTGAGCAAAACAAGCATTTTTAGTGATTCCCGATTTTTCAAACTGCAAGGCATCGCTTTCGTTGGTAAAAACATAAAACTTACACTTGTCTTCACCGGTAATGGTAGAAAGCAAAAAAACCGCTCCGGCTGTACCTTGACTGATACCGCTCGGATCCGGAATTGCTTTTAATAGCGAGACCAAACTCGAACTGATTTTTTGATTA
>JBIIXM010000078.1:0-6656 GCA_044338435.1 Flavobacterium sp.
TTGGATACCAACCACTCCTTTGTCTGAAATCAACAAAAATGCCGGAATAAAACCGGTAAAAGTACCTCTGGAATTGATTGATTTGATTGAACGTTCTATTAAAATATCGAAACTAACCGACGGTGCTTTTGATATCAGCTATGCGTCGATGGACAAGATTTGGAAATTCGACGGCAGTATGAAAGAAATGCCATCGCCTGAAGCCATCAAGAAATCGGTAGCTAAAGTTGGGTATCAAAATATCATTATTGATAAAGAACAGCAAACTGTTTTTCTGAAATTGGACGGTATGAAGTTGGGCATGGGAGGCATTGGTCAAGGCTATATAGCCGACAAAATCAAAGCGCTTTTACTTTCAAAAGGATGTGTTGCAGGTTTGGTCAACGTTTCCGGTGACATAAGTACATGGGGCCAACAACCCGACGGTAAACCTTGGAAAGTTGGGATTAAAAATCCGATGAACAAAAATAAAATTTTCGCCACTTTTCCACTTGAGGATACTGCGGTAGAAACCTCAGGGAGTTACGAAAAATACGTTACCTTTAACGGTATAAGATACTCTCATATTATTGATACCAGAACCGGTTATCCCGCTACAGGTTTAATTAGCGTGAGCGTTTTTGCCAAAACAACTGAACTGGCAGATGCCTTGGCTACCGGTGTTTTTGTATTGGGTAAAGAAGTCGGAATGGACTTGGTAAACCAATTACCCGGTATAGGTTGCATCATGGTAGATGAAGAAGGAAAAGTAATTACCTCAAAAAATATAGACATTAAAAATTATCAAAATGAATAAAGTTTTTAGCCTTATTGCGGTGTTGTTCGTTTTGTCTTCTTGCACAGCCGTGAAAGAATACGAAAAAGAATACATCAACGATCCCGAAATGAAATTATCTGCCAAGACAGCCGAACGCTATGAAGTAACCTTCCAAGTGTATCGTGAAGCGGCAGCCGGCGCTAACGGCGGAAAAACCGGTGGTGGCTGCGGATGTAATTAAAAAATCAAATGAAAAAGTACCTATTTATATTTGCCTTACTCAGTACTTACCAATCTTTTGCTCAACAGAAAGATTCAACGGCGACCTTTAAAAAGAGAGTTTTAGAAGCTACAGAAGTCGATTTTTTAATCAGTTATTACAAACAAGACGGAATACATTCTGCGGTTTCCGGCGGTATGGGTTCGGAAAAGTTAACCGACCTTGCCTCCAATATCGTGGTGAGTATGCCCATGAGTGCCGATGCCATTTTAACCGTGGATGCCGGACTTTCAGCTTACACTTCAGCTTCTTCGAGTAACATTAATCCATTCAATAGCAGTGGTGCTTCAGGTGGCGATGACGACGATGACAAGGCAGGAACTGAACCTTACGGAACGCCTTGGTTGGCTTCCTCAGGAGCTTCAGCGCAAGATGCCTTAGCTAGTGTGGTAATCAACTACAGTCACAGTTCCGATGATCGAAATTTTATTTGGAATGCTGATGTGGCTTTTTCTAACGAATACGATTATACTTCCATCGGTTTTGGAGGCGGTGTTGCGAAATTGTTCAATCAAAAGAATACTGAATTGAGCTTAAAAGCCAACGTTTATTTAGACCAATGGCGTCCGATATTGCCAACTGAATTGCATGAGTACGATAAATACGGAAGCTCATTCCTGAATAACGGCTACTTTAGTGGTATAACAGTTTATGACCAAAACGGATTGGCTTCTAACGCGTACTTGCCGTCGCAGTTTAAAGCTATCCAATCGGTGAACAGGAATTCCTATTCCTTATCGTTTTCGTTTTCACAGATTTTAACCAAGAAGTTACAACTGTCCTTATTTTTTGATGTTTTGCAACAAGAAGGATTATTGTCAACGCCTTATCACCGAATTTACTTTGCCGACAAAGCTAACTATTACATAGGTCAAACCCAATACATTCCGGTATATGAAACCACTGAAAATGTTGGTGTTTACCGATTGGCAGACGATATCGAGCGCTTGCCGAAATCGCGTTTCAAATTACCGATAGGGGTGAGGTTGAATTATTACATCAATGAAACTTTCAAGTTACGCACCTATTACCGTTATTATACTGACAATTGGGGAATTTCGGCGCATACCGCTAATATTGAGGTGCCTATCAAGTTAAACGATAACTTTACAGTCTATCCGATGTATCGTTATTACACACAAACGGAATCTAAGTATTTTGCACCGTTCGAAACCCATGTGTCAACTGAAAAATATTATACCTCTGATTATGATTTGTCTACCTTCAGTGCTAATCAGTATGGAATTGGAGCAACGTATGTAGATATTTTTACCAAAGCGCGTATATGGAAATTCGGCTTGAAAAATATTGATTTCCGTTACAATCATTACGACCGTAGTGATACTTTGAGTGCCGATATTGTTTCATTGGCCTTCAAGTTTGTCATGGACAAATAACCGAAAATCTGAATAGTAAAAAAGCAATCTTAACGGATTGCTTTTTTATTTTCTAAGAATCTTTTCTAAGGCTTTTCCTTTGGCCAATTCGTCTACAAGCTTGTCGAGGTAGCGAATCTTTTGCATCAGCGGATCTTCAATTTCTTCTACACGATAACCGCAAATGACTCCGGTGATTTTGGAAACATTAGGATTAAGTTGTGTTGCCTGTTCAAAAAAATCCTCGAAACTGGTTTTGTTGTCCAACAGTTTTTGTAAAGCAACAACGTCATAACCGGTTAACCAAAAAAATACGGCTTCAAGTTCTTGTTGGCTTCGCCCTTTTGATTCCACTTTTTTCACATAATGTGGATATACACTGGCCAAGGGCATGGCGAATATCTTTTCTTTTTTCATTTTGAATGTCCGGTTTAAAATGGATTCTATATTTTCTTTTTACTTCAAAAGAACCAATTATCTTATAAAACTAAGCAAATTAATTTTCACTTAAAACCCTATCTCCTTCGAGAACTTAAAACGGAAAAAGTAGTACCTTAGCTATCGTTAATTACAAAGTTATGAAACATCTTTTAATTGTTGAAGACGAAGAAGGCATTGTTCAATTTTTGAAACAAGGATTGGAAGAAGAAGGCTATCAAATAACCGCAGCCACTAACGGTAAAGCGGGTTTAGAGGCTTTTAACGACGGAAAATTTGATTTATTATTGCTCGATTGGATGTTACCCAAAATGACCGGTTTAGAGTTATGCAAAGCCATCCGACAAATGAATACCAAAGTCCCGATTTTATTCTTAACCGCCAAAGATACCGTCCAGGAAACGGTGGAAGGTTTAAAAGCCGGCGCTAACGATTATATTAAAAAGCCTTTTAGCTTTGACGAATTGGTAGAACGCATCAAAGTTCAATTGAGAGACCAACCTAAAGATGAAATCTTACAGTTAGGCCCAATTGAAATCAACCTTCAGAAACACCAAGTTACGGTTGACAAAAAAGAAGTTTCCTTTACCCAAAAAGAGTTTGATTTATTGCATTATTTGGTCAAAAATAAAGGAAAAGTATGTTCAAGAACCCAAATCATTCAAGACGTTTGGGATATTCATTTTGAATACGATACAGGAGTGATTGATGTATTTATGAATGCCATCCGAAAAAAACTTAATTTAAAAGTCGAAGAAGATTTTATCAAAACCATTCGTGGCGTAGGTTATATAGCCAACGATGAATCCTGATTATGCAACAACTTTCGTTTAAAAACAGAATAGCTTCTAACTATATCATCACCACAGCTTTATTGATTTTTGTGGTATTTTTTGCTATTTACTCTATTGTAAAATTCAGTATTTACATTAGGGTAAACAACGAAATTAAAAAAGAAGTTACCGAGCACTTACAAGAGATTGAAGTCATTGAAAATTGTGTACTCCTAATCGAAGAAGAAGAGTGGAAACTGAGTCAGTTTAATAAAGTGGAAGTCAGCCCGGCCTTTATACAGTTTGTTGACGAATTGGGAACGATGGTCGAAAAATCTCCCAATTTGAAGCAAAAACAACTGGTTTTCAAACCCGATGCGCCGGTTAATGAATTGTTCGATACCAAATTAGAAAACATCTCAGTCAGACAAATACAAGTACCTTTATACCAAGGCACCAAAATTATCGGCTACTTAATTGTAGCGATGTCTTTGGAAGATTCCGTGATGGTATTGAACAACTTGTTCAAAATTATGTTGTTGGCCTATCCTTTAATTTTGTTGGTATTGTTTTTCATTGCCCGTTTCATAGCCGGAAGAAGTATAAAACCCATCAGCGCTATTATCGAAACTTCCAATGTTATCACTAAAGACAACTTAAAATCGAGGATTCCGCTACCGCAAAACAGAGATGAATTGTTCATCTTGTCTAAAACCATCAATAATTTATTGGATAGGGTAGAAAATGCCATCGAAAGAGAGAAACAATTTACTTCCGATGCTTCACACGAACTACGAACACCATTAGCTGTTATTAAAGGAACTTTAGAAGTACTTATACGTAAACCTCGTGATCTTGAAGAATATAAAGAAAAAATTGCTTTTTGTGTGAGTGAAGTCAATCGACTGAATCATTTGGTAGATGAGTTGTTGTTGTTGGCGAGATTTGAAAATCAAAAACAAACCTTAAAACTAGAGAGTGTCTCGCTAAATACCGTGTTTTTAGATGTTATCTCGAGAAATTCAACTATAATAGCAGAAAAGAAATTGAAATGTCAGGCTCATTTTGCCAAAGATTATTACGTCACTACCGATACTTATTTGCTGGGAATTATCGTCAACAATATTCTGACTAATGCTATAAAGTATTCCAAATCCAACGATACCATTGTTTTTGAAATTGCCGAAACGCCGTCGGGAACAATCTGTTCCATTGCGGATAACGGCATTGGAATCGCACAAGAAGATTTGCAAAAAATATTTGATCAGTTCTATCGCTCAAAATCTAACCAACATCCTGAAATAAAAGGAACAGGATTAGGATTATCTATCGTAAAAAGATTATCTTTATTACTCCAAATAGAGCTTCAAATTGAAAGCGAAGAGCACAAAGGAACTAAAGTAATTTTAAAATTTTCTAACTAAACCCAATAACATATGAATGATGCACATTTACACATGGTGGTGAATCATTTTCCTATCATCGGAACCATTTTAGGAGCCGGAATTTTATTAGCAGGAATCTTATTCAAGAACAATACAGTTAAAAACGTTGCCTATGTTCTTTTTGTAGTGGCCGCTGTTTTTGCAGCCGTTAGTATGGCAACCGGAGAAGGTGCTGAAGAAATGGTGGAAGATATGCCAACCGTTGGGCACGACATTATTCATGAACACGAAGAGATAGCCGAAAAATTAGCCTTATCACTTTATGTTTTAGGAGTAGTTTCGCTTTTCGGGTTGTATGCCAATATCAAAAAACTCAGTCAGGCTAAAATAGCGGCTATTTTAACCTTAGTTATTAGTGTAATAGCTATTTATTTTGCGCAATTAACCGGAACAACCGGAGGAGAAATCCGTCACACTGAAATCAGAGACAATGCATCCGGAGCTGAAGCAACAACCAATGCGGCTTCAGAAACTGAAACAGAGCAAGAAGATTAAAAACACCATACTTAAATAGGTAAAGCCCGATAGTATTTATCGGGCTTTTTCTTTTTAAATCTATTAAAGCTATTGATTTCCGATTACTTATAGACTATCTTTACCAATCATATAATTAATCTTATCTAAATCCTATTAGATTTTAGTTCAATAATATGGGTAAAAAGACTTATGCACGCCACAACTTTCATTCCCATACTTTTTGTATTTGGAAAGAAGTGCCTTTTTCAGCGATTAGTGAATTGAAAGTAAATTACACCAGTCAATCCGGAAGCCAATATATTTTTACCGCAGCGGGTTTGTATCGCATATCCAATCATTGGGGAAGAGTAGCCAATTGCCATTGGCGTTTGGTTCCGTTATCCGAGTTCAAAAACCAACATACGACGGTTGCTTATGCAAATTGGACCGATTTTTATTCCAATGACGATACCGCAAAACTCTTTTTTATTAAAGTTGATTGGTTGAAGCGAGAAGTCAACTTTTACCACAAACAAACAGCTGATTCCAGCGAAAAGGTAATTTTTCGCAATGCTAAAGAAATCGCCAAAACCATTCGTACCATAAAAGAAGTACTCAATCAAGAGGATTGGGCCAAGTATTTGAAATATGACGATTTGGAAACTTTAAGAGAAAAAGTGATAGCAGAACTAGTTGGTACTTCTAAAACATTTTTAGAAGTTAAAAAGGCCTATTTGTTATAAGTTAATCGTTCACTACTATCAGTTGCAGCTGACTTTTCAGGCGTTCAATCAACATATTCATCATTCGCTTGTTTAAATTGGAGGAATTCTGAATGTATTCGGCGTATTCTTCTAAAGTAAAAAAAGCAATCACCATGCCTTTGAGCGAGTTTCTGAATTTTATATCTCTTTGAATAACATTTTCAATATAAACCAATTTCTTTTCAGGTGTCAACGAAAAAAATACTCTTTTTTGCTTGATGGCATAGTTGATGAAAACCTGAACAAATAAATCATTTTGCAATTTTAGAATTGGTCGCAGCGTACGGTTTTGGAAGATTTCTTCAGAAGAAGACTGATTGCTAATTGTTCCTAAAGTTTCTCCTCTCATTTCAAGAACGGTATTGTC
>JBIIXM010000079.1:0-6645 GCA_044338435.1 Flavobacterium sp.
TCACGGATTCTTATTGGCTTCGTTCCTATCGCCTTTAACCAACATACGCACCGATGAATTTGGCGGCAGTATCGAAAACCGATTAAAATTCCCAATTAGAGTTTTCTCAGAAATGCGAAAAGTATTCCCGACACACAAACCCATGTCGGTGAGAATCTCCGCTTCCGATTGGGCGGAAAACGGAATCACTGAAGAAGAAGTGATCACCATATCAACAGCCTTCAAAAATGCCGGAGCCGATATCATAAACGTTTCCACCGGCAATACCGTAGCGCATCAAAAACCACAAGTCGGCAGAATGTGGCAAACACCGTTCTCCGACGCCGTTAAAAATACTGTTCACATCTCAACCATCACAGCAGGTTATATCCAAGATATAGATCAAATCAACACCATATTACTCAACGGTAGAGCTGATTTAGTGGCGCTGGGCCGACCATTATTAGCCGACGCCAATTTTATGAGAAATGCGCAAGCCTACGAACAATTCGAAGCCACAGACATTCACAATTCCTATAAAGCCGGAAGTTCTCATCTCTATCCGCTAAAAGCCGCCGAGAGAAAACAAACCGAAAGCATGAAGAAAGCCTTAAAACCAAAGAGTAATAAAATTTAATTACGAATTATGAATTATGACGAAACAGTATGAAACGAAGCGAGGGAAATTATGAAGAAAGATAATATTATTCAAAATAAGAGTTATGCCTTTGCTGTTAAAATTATAAAAACGTATCAGCATTTGTGTACCACTCAGAAAGAATTCGTACTAAGCAAACAACTTTTACGTTGTGGTACTTCGATTGGCGCTAACATTGAAGAAGCTATTGGCGGACAATCGGATAAAGATTTTTATGCAAAACTTACTATAGCATACAAAGAAGCAAGAGAAACACATTATTGGATTAGATTAATGAAAGATACTGATTACCTTTCACAAGAAGAAGCTAACTATTTATTAAAAGATACTGAGGAATTACTGAAGATAATTGGTTCTATCCAAAAAACACTTCGTAATTCATAATTCGTAATTCATAATTCTCATGACACACTACGAAGATAATTTTGCACACAACCATCTCCCAAGCGCTGACTTACAACCGGACTATGTGTTCTTAGACTTACCACAATTCCATCAACCTGAAATGCTGAATTGTGTCGATTTGCTTTTGGACAAACACATTCGTAATGGTCATGGTAACGCTCCTTGTCTTCGCACCTTTGAATACACTTGGACCTACAATGACTTGTACGAAAAAGCGAACCAAATAGCACATGTTTTGGTGGACGATTTGGGACTGAAATCGGGCAATCGCGTTTTGATTCGTTCTGCCAACAACCCGATGATGGTCGCTGTTTGGTTTGCGGTTTTAAAAGCGGGCGGTATTGTTGTGGCTACGATGCCTTTGTTACGTGCCAAAGAACTAACCACTATAATCGACTGTGCCGAAATCTCACACGCCATCTGCGATCACAGTTTGGCCGATGAAATGCACTTGGCCAAATCCGAGTTTCTACAATCGGTTTGCTTTTACGGTAATTCGCAGTTGGAGGAATTGATGGCCAACAAACCCAAAACGTTTTCAAATTACCATACTAAATCAGACAGCATCGCTTTGATCGGATTTACTTCGGGAACCACAGGTTTGCCTAAAATGACTTCGCACTTTCACAAAGACATTGTCAACATCTGCGAAGCCTTTCCGCAATATTCCTTACAACCAACAGCTGATGATATTTTTACCGGCAGTCCGCCACTCGGATTTACTTTTGGTTTGGGCGGATTGGTCTTATTTCCGCTGTATTTTGGGGCTTCCTCTTTCTTGTTGGAAAAACCATCGCCGGATATGCTGTTGCAAGCCATACAAGATTTTAAAATCACCATTTGCTTTACCGCACCAACGGCCTGGCGCATCATCACGACCAAAATCGGGGATTTCAATATTTCAAGCTTGCGTAAATGTGTATCAGCCGGAGAAACTTTACCGCTCAAAGTTTGGCAAGATTGGTACGACGCTACCGGTTTAAAAATCATCGACGGCATCGGTGCTACCGAAATGTTGCATATCTTTATCTCATCGAATACTAACAATATGAAACCCGGCGCTACCGGCGTAGCCATCACCGGTTACGAAGCCAAAGTGGTAGATGAAAACGGTAATAAAGTACCAACCAACGAACCCGGCAAACTCATGGTGCGCGGCATTACCGGCTGTAAATATTTGAACCGAGAAGACAAACAACGCGAATACGTGCAAAACGGTTGGAACTTTACCGGCGATATTTTCCGCCAGGATGAAGACGGCTATTTTTGGTTTGTGGCACGCGGCGATGATATGATTATTTCTTCGGGCTATAATATTGCGGCTATCGAAGTGGAAAGTGTTTTGCTTACCCACGAAGAAATACTCGAATGCGCCGTAGTAGGATTACCCGATGAGGAACGAGGCATGCTGGTTTGTGCACACATAGTACTAAAAGATTCAGGTAAAGCTACCGATAACATGAAAAACCATATCCAACACTGGTTCAAAGAAGTAGCCGCGCCCTATAAATATCCGAGAGTAATTTATTTTACCGATACGCTGCCCAAAACAGAAACCGGAAAAATACAACGATTTAAATTAAAATGATTAGGAGCTATTTCCCGCTATCCGTTGCAATCTCTTCGAGGATTTCCACTTCAAACACGAAGTGTTCATCGAACTCAAATAAAAGATAAGAGTTTTGTGAGATAATCGGGGCTATTTGAAATTAAAAGGAGGACAGCCGGTGGCTGTCAGGTACAAAATAAAAAAACTAAATGAACAACTATTTTACCAAACCGGAAAAAATACGCTTCAAACACGTCGATTACGCCGGTATCGTTTTCTATCCGCGCTTTTTAGAAATGCTCAACGACCTGGTCGAAGATTGGTTTGAAGAAGCCCTCAACCGACCGTTCTCCAAAATTCACGAGACCAACGGCATTCCAACCGTGGATTTAAAAGTCCAATTCAAAAAAGCCGCGCGAATTGGAGAACTGTTAACCAAAAAACTTTGGGTCATCAAACTTGGCGGTGCTTCCGTAACTTGCGGTTTCCGTTTTGAAGACGAACAAGGCAATACTTGTTTGGAAGGCGAAGTTACATTGGTTAACGTTAGCATCAGCAATGGCAGAGACGCCATTAAAGCCGAGCCGTTTTCGGAAGAAATGAAAGCAAAGATTATTGAATATCAAATTGGCTAAAATGGGAGATTTAAAAACCTTTATGAGCTTGACCGATGCTGAGGTAGCAAGAGAAATTACTGCTATTTTGGAAACTAATAAAGTTCCGTTTTTTCTGCAAGACACTTCTAAGGATTTCGATGTTACCTTTGCCAATAACGAAGCTAAAAACACTTTCTTAATTATGCTTCACCCAAGCGATTTTGAAAAGGCATCTATAGTTTTAGAACAACAAACGCAATTAGATTTCAATAACATTAACCCACAACATCCCTTACTTTCCTTTTCTATTGAGGAATTGAAAGAGGTAGTAAAAAACTTTGACGAATGGCATCCTGTTGATGTAAAGTTGGCGAAACATTTATTAAGCCAACAAAATATTGTGGTTGAAACTACCGAAATCAAAAAACAACAAACATTAAAAGAATTAGAATCTTTTAAGCCTGAAAAGTCAAGCACCATAACCCTATTATTGGGCTATACCTTTTGTTTGATGGGAGGATTTGCAGGTATTGGAATTGCCTTATTTCTAATGACTGCTAAAAGAAGTCTCCCCGACGGGACAAGAAAATACATTTACTCAAATGCCGATAGAAAACATGGCTTTTACATGCTATTGGCCGGTGTAATACTTTTTATAATTACCTTACTTTATTTTGAATTCGAATCATATGGACTTTAAAAAATTCAAAGCCGCCACCGTACAAACGGCACCCGTATTTCTCAATGTAGAAAAAACGATAGCCAAAGCGATTGCTTTTGTCAAAGAAGCTGCCGATAACGGAGCTCAACTCATTGCCTTTCCCGAAGTATTCGTAGCCGGTTATCCGTATTGGAACTGGATCATGACACCGGTACAAGGCAGCAAATGGTACGAGCAATTGTATAAAAACTCAGTAGCCGTTGGTGATGAAAGTATGCAACCGCTTTTCCAAGCGGCCAAAGACCACAACATGCATATTGTTATCGGCATCAACGAACGTGGTAGCAGCTACGGCGAAATTTACAACACCAACCTAATCATCGACAATCACGGTAACCTAATCGGCAAACACCGTAAATTAGTCCCAACTTGGGCCGAAAAACTTACTTGGACGTCAGGTGATGGTTCTTCGCTAAAAGTTTATGATACTGAAGTTGGTCCGTTAGGCACTTTAGCTTGTGGGGAAAACACCAATACTTTAGCGCGTTTTACTTTGTTGTCGCAAGGTGAATTGGTACACATAGCCAACTACATTTCCCTGCCGGTTGCGCCACCTGATTACGACATGGCGGAAGCGATAAAAATCCGTGCCGCAGCGCATTCGTTTGAAGGCAAATTATTTACCATCGTTTCGTGTTCTACCATTTCCCAAGAAATTAAAGACGCTTTACGAGAAGATGTGCCGAATGTGGACGAATTGTTATCCCGAAAAAGCTCGGCCTTCTCCGGATTTATCGGTCCGAATGGCGCTGTGATTGGCACACCGTTAATCGACGATGAAGGCATTGTTTATGCTGATATCGACTTAGAAAAGTGCATCCAACCAAAACAAATGCACGACATCCTCGGCCATTACAACCGATTTGATATTTTTGATTTAAGGGTCAATACCGCTCCAACCAGAAAGATTACCTTTGTAGATAACCACGAAGAGTTTAATAAAAAATAAACTAAAAACCACTGATTAAAATGATTTTCACCGATTTCTGAAATCCTTTAAATCTTTTAAATCTGTGGCAAAAAAATAAAATGATGGATACAAACAACTATTCAGACGACGTTATCGGGCGTGCCCGAGTACAAGACACCCCGGAATTAGAAGCCTATTACCAAGAATTGGAAGTGCTTGGTGCCGGCGCTTTATGGACCGTTGCCAACGACATCGAACCTTGGGAACCTCGAGCGAATTCAGTGCCCATGCTTTGGAAATACGACGATTTACGCAGTTTGGTTTTAAAGTCCTCAGAACTTGTAACCCCGGAACAAGCCGGAAGACGCGTGGTATATTTGGTAAACGATAAAAGAAAAGACGTATCGGCAGCTGTGGGTTGGTTGTATACCGGAATTCAAGTTACCCGTCCGGGAGAAAGTACTTCGGCACACCGCCACCGTGCTTCTGCCCTACGCTTTATCATGGAAGGCTCTAAAGGCTATACCGTAGTTGATGGCCATAAAATCATGTTGGAAGTCAACGACTTTGTCATCACTCCCAACTCCGCCTGGCACGAACACGGTGTAGAAGCCGACGGGCAAACCTGCATATGGCAAGACGGTTTGGATATTCCGTTAGTGAATGCTTTGGAAGCCAATGATTACGCGGTGTATGACGGCAAACAACCTTTAATCTCCGCTATTAATCATTCCCCTATGACATTTGGGGGCGCGGGTTTAATTCCGGCCGATCAAACTTGGGACAAACCGTATTCGCCTTTGTTTAAATACTCTTGGAGTAAAGTATATCCAACCCTGTTAGATGTCGCCAAAGTCAATGAAATCAATCCATTTGATGGCTTTTTAATGCAATACTCCAATCCGCTAACCGGTGGTCATGTCATGCAAACCATGGGTGCCGCTATGCAGTTGTTACCGGCCGGATTCCACGGCAAAGCCCACAAACATACCGGTTCTTTTGTATACCAATGTGCCAAAGGAAGTGGCTATACCATCATCAACGGGCAACGCTTTGACTGGAAAGAACGCGATATCTTCTGTGTACCGAGTTGGGCATGGCATGAACACCACAATGCTTCAGATACCGAAGATGCGTGTTTGTTCAACTTCAACGATTTGCCGGTAATTGAAGGATTAGGCTTGTTCCAAAGCAGAGCATATAGTGAAAACAACGGACATCAAACCATACAATAATAACTCAGAACCTTAGCGCCTCAGCGCCTTAGTACCTTTAAACAAATGAAACTACTCACCTACAGCACCAAAGACACGGAACCTCGATTGGGATTTTTACACAACAACCAAGTCATTGATATGGAAGATTTCGGAGAGATTTCGAATTTCCCGTTACCGTCTAATATGTTGGACTTGATTGACATGGGGATTGAAATTATAGATGAATTGAACGAAATGGTAGCCGATACTCCGGAGGATTACTTTAAAGAAATCGCATACAGCTTAGAAGAAGTAACGCTTTTGGCTCCGATTCAGAAACCGAGAAAAAACATTATTGGGATTGGGTTGAATTATACCGAACACGTAGCGGAAAGTGCCCGAACTTTAGACACTACGGGTAAATTACCGCAAAAACCGATTATCTTTTCCAAACCGCCAACTACGGTTACGGGAACTAATACAGAAATCATCAAAAATACCAAACTGACTTCGCAATTGGATTGGGAAGTGGAATTGGCGGTAGTGATTGGAAAACAAGGTAAATACGTTCCTAAAACGGAAGCCTTGGATTATGTGTTTGGTTATACCGTGATTAACGATATTTCGGCGC
>JBIIXM010000080.1:0-6641 GCA_044338435.1 Flavobacterium sp.
CTTAGTTTTGAATCGAAAAGCGGTAGCAATGTCACCGGTACTGCTGTGTTTACAGAAAAGAATGGTGAAGTGATTTTTACCGCCAAACTATCAGGCTTAAAGCCGGGTGTTCATGCCATACACATACATGAAAAATCGGATTGCTCTGCCGCAGATGCTACTTCTACGGGTGGACATTGGAATCCTACCTTTAAAAAACACGGTAAATGGGGAGATGCCGAATACCATAAAGGCGATATCGGGAACTTTACCGCAGATGCAGAAGGTAACGGTACTATCACTATGACAACCAATGAATGGTGCATTGGCTGTGGAGATGAAACCAAAGACATTTTAGGAAAAGGCTTAATTGTACACGACAAACCGGATGATTTTGTAACCCAACCTACTGGTAATGCCGGAGCAAGAGTAGCTTGTACTGCATTAATCAAATAAATTTATTTGGAAGAACAAGAACATCTTTATTTCAGGAATGCCCAGGAATGGCGCCAATGGCTGCACGATAACCATCTATCAGCAACTAAAGTCTATTTGATTTTTTATAAAGTTGGTTGCGGCATCGAAAGCATGCGTTGGGAAGAAGCCGTGCAAGTTGCTATTTGCTATGGTTGGATTGATTCTACGGTTAAAAAGTTAGATGAAAACCGCCGCAGGCAAATGTTTACACCCAGAAAAGATAAAAGTGTTTGGAGTAAACTCAATAAAACCTATATCGAAAAACTCATCGCCAACAATTTAATGCACGAAAGTGGTTTACGGAAAATAGCCATTGCCAAACAAAACGGTTCTTGGGAATCCTTAGATCAAGTCGAAAATCACATAATGCCGGAAGATTTAATCCAGGCTTTCGAACAAAATCCATTGGCCTTAGAAAATTATAATAACTTCAGTCCATCCTATCGAAAAAGCTTTTTATATTGGTTAAATCAGGCTAAAAGAGCCGAAACACGTGCCAACAGAATAGCGGAAATCGTCTCTCTTTGCGAACAAAATATCAAATCCAGAGGTGCCTATTAAATTTGGTTACAAAACCATAACCTACAACTCTTAAAAATAAATTAGTTTTGTGCTGAAAATGACAATGAAAGATGATTAACCCTTCAGTACCCGGTTGGATAGACAAGTTTTTTGCAGAGCAAAATCGGTCGTCACATTCGTTTCCGAAAGACGAAGAGGATTTTTACATTCGAATAAGAAATACCGGTTTCATTTTTGGTCATATTGTTAGTTTTGATGCCTCAATACCGATTGAAACAGAAGATCGGCTTCCGCAGGAAATCTCCAAAATCGGCATGCTGAATACCCTTTTTCAAATGTACCGATTGGTCAGACAAAATAACAACAATACTGCTTTTATTGAAGAAGCAGTTGCATTTTACAACACCATGATTCCAAAAGGATTCAATCCTCTGAAAAAGGTTTTAGAATCGAGTTCATACTCCAGTAAATTGGAAAAAATTGTACACGAAAGAGTGCAAACCAATGAAGATATTTTCAGCAAAAATTTTTCACATGTCATTACCAATGCCTTGCTATTTATTGACGTTTTGGCTTTCAAACAATATTTGGAAAAAGGCAATGTCCCTGAAAAATACTCTACTATCATTGAAGATATTGTCATCAGTATAGTGTCGCTTTCGCTTAAATCAAAAACCGGTATTTCACCTCACGACGATTTACTGGCCAAGCTATTTGAATCTTCTGTACGCTATAATAAATACAACAATAACAATATCAATACTATTGAAGATTTAGATTTAAGTTACTTATCCAATAAGCTTGAAAAATACTATGTTATCGATCTAGCAGGAATTAGTTTGTGGAGCGATGCCAAGGTGGAAAATGAAGAGCGTTACTTCATGTTCAAATTAGGAGAAATTCTCCATACAGAAGACAGTAAAGTCCTCGAGAGCATTCATTTCATTAACAACTTTATCATTACTTACAAGGCCGAAATTCCGTATTTCAATTTTTCCAATCCTGTTAAACATTTTTACGAACAAACAACAGAAAGTGTAGCTATTCTAATCAACAGAAACAAATCGCGGTTGCTGAAAGAAATTTCAGAAAGCAAAGAATTGATGCAGCTTTTAGCCAAATCGACACGGAAAGATTTGGACAAAGATGAAAAGAAGAAAGTCAAAAAACAGTTATTAGATATTTGTAAAACGATACCTTCACTTACTATTTTTTTGTTACCGGGTGGCGGTTTATTACTACCTATTTTAATCAAGTTTATCCCTACCCTGTTACCGTCATCATTCAACGAAAACATAGACGACTAATAGCTGTCGATCCAGGAGAAGGAAGTCAACTTTATGACTTCTTTATTGTTATTGATATACTGCAAAAAGGCAGCAGCTACCGGGCTCATGGCTTTTCCTTTCAACCAAATCAATCTCCAATTGGTTACCAAAGGCAAACCCTCAGCCGGTAAAATCACCACATCTCCTTTTTCTAATTCGTTTTTTAAACCTATCAACGGCATAACCGAATATCCCAAACCGGCAATAACGGCTTGTTTAACGGCTTCGTTTGAAGTCAACTGTATGCGCATTTTCGGACTGATACCATAACGCTTCAGATAACTTTCCATGGAATTTTTAGTTGCCGAACCGTCTTCTCTGAAAATCAAAGGTACTTGGGTTAAAAAAGAAGAGCTTACCGCTAAATTCTCAAGATTGGTATTTTTGTGCCCAAATAAAAACAGTTTATTCTCCATCAAAACCTCAGACTCCAGCGCAATATCATCCGGTAAAGTAGAAACTAAGGCAAAGTCAACTTCGTTATTTTTCAAACTCTTAATCACTTTGGTCTTATTGTTTACATCCATTTCCAACTCAATACCGTTATTCATTTTCATAAAATCGGCCAAAAAATAAGGAATCACATACTTCCCTGTTGACACCACAGACAATTTCAATTTGCCTGACAAAATCCCTTTGTATGCCATTGTTTTGTAATTAACCGCATTGACTTCATCTATAATTTTTTGAGCTGCAAAAGCTATTTCCTTCCCAAAATCGGTTACATACAACTGCCTCCCTATAACTTCTGTTAGCGGAATATCAAACTGATCTTGGAAGTTTTTCAATTGTATGGAAACCGCAGGTTGCGTTAGAAACAATTCCTCTGCCGCCTTGGTGATACTCTTCGTTTGGGTGATTTTCAAAAAAATCTGAAGTTGGTGCAATGTAAAGTTCATAAAAATAATTTATGCATTTCATTACAAATATAAATAAAAATATATGATATATAATTTTGAATTTTGTCCTCGAAAGTCAATTCATATAATTATAAAATACATGAAAGAAAAAGTAAAGGCAAATACAATTCAGCAATTAAGATTACTATTTTGTTTATTATCACTATCAATAGGGCTATACCTTAACATAACGGAAAATTCTATCATCAACAACGCTATACTAGGGTTAGGTATTATAGTTACCAATTTTACTTTAAACAATCCTTTAAATCAGTAAAATAATGGATAACAATAATAAAACGTTTACCCTAATTGACGGTACATTTTCTGTAGAAGATGCCGACCAAATTTTAACAGCATTGCTCAATTATAAAATTGATTATCATAATAGAGAAGATTTCAGCAAACATGTCCGATTTAATCGTGATATCGAGCATTCCAAAAAACGCATTCAAGAGCTTACAGCTACAAAAAAAGCAGTCAAGGATTTGATAGCAGCTACAGGATCGAACAAATTTAATTTGGTTATTAATAGTACGATTACCCTAAGACTCGAAGAATCCTAATGTTTGAAGGAAGAAATCTTCTCATTGCTACCAAGCATCGGAAAGAAACAGTGATTGCTCCATTGTTTAGTGACGCATTCGGAGTGCACTGTTTCATTTCTGATGAATTTGACACCGATAGTTTGGGTACATTTTCGGGAGAAATTGCCAGGAAAAAGAACACTATTGAAACCCTACGCGATAAATGTGACCTTGCTTATAAAACTGTCGGTGCCGACTTGGTTATGGCCAGTGAAGGTTCGTTTGGTCCACATCCTACTATCTTTTTTGCGCATGCAGATGATGAATGGATGTTACTCAAAGATTATCGAAACAACTTAGAAATTGTAGCCAGAGAAATTAGTACAGACACCAATTTTCAGGGAGAAATCATCAACAACATAAGAAATTTGGAAGCTTTTGCCTTCAAAGTGCAATTTCCTTCACACGGAATAATACTCAAACCTGCGGAAAAAAACTTTAGTAAAGTTGTAAAAAACATACAAAATTGGGAAGAACTCCAGCAGCATTTTAATAGTATGATGCACGAATTCGGGACGGCTTATGCTGAAACTGATATGCGTGCGATGTACAATCCCACTCGGATGAAAGTAATTGAAAAGGTCACACACAAACTAATCACTAAAATTAAGACTGCTTGTCCTGTCTGTGATTATCCGGGATTTGACGTTAGCGAAATAAAACCAGGCTTACCCTGCAACAGTTGCCTTCTCCCCACTCGCTCTACTTTGAGCCATATTTACCAATGTAAAAATTGCAATCATATCGAAGAAAAAAAGTTTCCGAGAAAGATTCACTACGAAGACCCAATGTATTGCGACCATTGCAACCCTTAAATCATGAATAATATTTCAACCGACATATACAAAGCTAAAACCATACTTGAACAAGATAATTTGGTAGCCATTCCTACTGAAACGGTTTATGGATTAGCCGGAAACGCCTTCAGCGAAACTGCTATCAAAAAAATATTTGCAACCAAAAACAGACCATTGTTTAATCCATTAATTGTTCATATACACTCCAAAGCACTACTTAATAACATAGCCGAAAACATACCGGCTAAGGCTTACCAATTGGCTGAAGCATTTTGGCCAGGTTCGTTGACCTTAGTCGTCAAGAAAAAAAGTGACATTCCTTACTTGGTTACCGCCGGAAAAAATACCGTAGCCGTTCGAGTGCCTAATCATCAGCTAACCTTATCACTATTGCAATTACTCGATTTCCCATTAGTAGCGCCAAGTGCGAATCCTTTCGGGTCAATAAGCCCAACAGCAGCCGAACACGTTGCCAATTACTTTCCGGAAACGGTACCCTTAATTTTGGATGGTGGCATTTGCGAGAGCGGCATCGAATCGACTATTATAGGATTTGAGGAAGAAGAACCTATAGTGTATCGATTAGGCGCTATTGCCATTGAAGCGATTGAAGCTGTTGTAGGTAAAGTAAAAGTAATGAACACCAAAGAAGCTGCTCCCGAGGCACCGGGCATGTTGCTGAAACATTATGCCCCAAAAACGAAAACAATTATAGTAGACGATATAGAAAACTTTTTAAAAGAAAACCCTCTACCCAAAATAGGAACCATCACTTTTTTTAAAAAAATAGAGCACAACAACCTTGTACACCAAGAAGTTTTATCAGAGCGCAAAGATTTTAAAGAAGCGGCAGCCAACTTATATCAGGCCATGCACCAACTTGACAAAATGAACTTAGACCTAATAGTAGCCGAACCTTTTCCCGATGAAAACCTTGGAAAATCAATCAACGACAGATTAAATCGTGCTACCAAATAAACACTTATGAATTTAGATTTACTTTTAGACAATTTAACCAATCCTGCCCTATTGTTTTTTATTTTAGGGATTGTGGCCGCTCGTTTGAAAAGCGATTTGGAAATTCCGCAAAATACTTCAAAATTCATCTCGCTTTATTTACTTTTTTCTATTGGTTTTAAAGGCGGACAAGAATTGGCCCATAGTCATTTTGATATGGAAATTATATGGTCGGCCCTGTTTGGTGTATTTGTAGCCATCCTAATTCCGATTTATTGTTTCTTTATTCTGAAGCAAAAATTCAGCATTGAAAATTCCGGCGCTATCGCGGCAGCTTATGGTTCGGTAAGTGCGGTAACTTTTGTAACGGCTATTTCGTTTTTAGATATTCAAAAATACCATTACAGCGGACACATGGTTGCTATTATGGCTTTAATGGAAGCACCGGCCATTATAGTTGGCGTTATTTTGATGAGAATGTACGATAAAAAATCGACTGTAAAAGCCAAATTGAGTCCGGTAATACGACACTCGCTCACCAACGGTAGTGTACTTTTAATCTTGGGAAGTTTGGTGATTGGCTATTTAGCCAGCGATCAACAAGCGATGGGAATCAAACCTTTTACCACCGATATCTTCAAAGGATTTTTAGCCATATTT
This sequence comes from Flavobacterium sp., assembly GCA_044338435.1. Lineage (GTDB taxonomy): Bacteria > Bacteroidota > Bacteroidia > Flavobacteriales > Flavobacteriaceae > Flavobacterium. Next base: position 6,207 of record JBIIXM010000080.1, read on the forward strand.
CTGTTAGACATGGGTATTATCAGTGGTAAAAAATTGGATGTGTTTTTCAGAAGCGGCTGGTCGCCTGTGGTGTTTGCCTTTGTGATTCCACTTATCAACGGCGTGTTGGCTTCAGTAGCCAGTCAATGGGTAACTGATGAAGTTGGCAACCGATTCATCCTAGCTATACTAGCCGCAAGTGCTTCTTATATTGCAGTCCCTGCTGCTATGAAAATAGTAGCACCAAAAGCCAATCCGGGCTTATTTCTCCCGATGGCTTTGGCGGTAACTTTTCCGTTCAATATTACTTTCGGAATGCCGATTTATTTGACCGTAATTCTAAATACGTAATGTTTTTAGTTGGAGAATTTCAAGCGATACACTTCGTCTAAATCCCCATTTGAACTCATATTTACATCTAAATCGGTCACGTAACCGGAGTTCAAACCGTAAGTC
>JBIIXM010000082.1:0-6635 GCA_044338435.1 Flavobacterium sp.
GTTGGTTTCCCGATTTCATATTACCTAGGTTTGAAAACTAATTTGGGTGCCGAAGGCGTTTGGATAGGATTATTGGGCGGATTAACAGCGGCTGCATTATTTTTGTACCTTCGCTTTCATTATTTAACTAAGAAGTTGTTGAGGCAAAACTCATAACTTAAAATTTATAATTCAACATGGAATTACCAAAATTCGTACTCGCAGACAACTCCGATTTCCCGGATGATATATTTGTTATTCACCTTGATTTCCCTCGTTTTATCATCAATTTAAAAGACGATGAAGTGGAGTTTTTAGAAGATTTGGAAGACGAAGACCAAACCGAATTGGAAAGTGAAATGGAGCATTTAATTACTTTGGCCGGAGAATTCTACGACAAAGAGATGGAGGCTTATGAAGAGTAAATTTTACTGATCGTAACCATTTTTAATCGCATATACTGCTAAGCCTACTCGGGTTTTCAAATTTAGTTTTTCAAAGAGATTATCTCGGTAACTTTCTACTGTTCTCGGACTGCAAAACATCAGTTCGGCTATTTCTTTATAGCTTTTCTCGGTGATGGTGTATTTTAGGAATTCCTTTTCTCTGTCGGTCAGTTTGGATAAGGCTTCGTTGGAGGTTTTGTTGATGCTCGAAAAGATGATTTTGGAAGCCCATTCCGGATAATAAAAGCCATTTTCGACCAGTTTGAGTAAGGCGGATTCTAATTCGCGCGGATGGGAGTTTTTCAATAAATAACTTTTCGCCCCGTTTTTAACCATTTTGATGACGCTTTGTTCGTCGTTTTGCATGCTTAGTACCATCACCAAAACTTCGGGATGGTTTTTTTGTAACCAATCGGCAGTTTGAAAGCCGTCCATTACCGGCATACTGATGTCGAGTAATACAATATCAGGTAAAACATTATAAGTGTTTATTTTATCGATTAATTCCTGACCGTTCTCGCATTCGCAAATGGTTTCGAAATTTTCAAAATTGGCTATAATTCCTTTGATGGCTTGCGCAATCAGGATGTGATCATCAACAATGGCTATGGTTTTTTTACTGCCCATATGGTAATCGAATTAGGAGTTGAGTACCACTATTTTCAATGCTTTTGAATTCTATTTTAGCTTTGATAATAGCTGCTCTTTTTTTCATGTTGGCAATGCCTTGTCCGGCCGAGATGGATTTAGGGTCAAACCCGATGCCATCGTCCTTCAAAGATAAGAGAATCATGTTTTTATCGGTCATGAGCGACACATAAATATTTTGGCATTTGGAATGCTTGATACTGTTGTTGATGAATTCTTGTATGATTCGAATCAGAATAGACTTTTCTTGGTATTTCAAATTTGCCGTTGAAGTATTGCTTGTATATGCAATAGCACATTTATTAAGCAGTTTTATCTTCTCACATTCTTTGTCAATCAACTGACTTAAGGTGTTGGTATCGATGGCGTTATCAATAAGTGATTTTGATAGTTCTCGTAACTCTGCTATCGATTCGTTGATGATATTGCTGATGTTTTCAATAGTGGTATTGATTTGCGGCGCTTTGTTTTCAAATTCCAATTGCTGGGTATACAAACTGGCTAAAGTAAGTTTCTGTCCGATGTTATCATGTATTTCCCGACCAATGTGCTCAATTGTTTCTTTTTGGATTTCTTTTTGGGTGGACAATAATTCTTGTTTGTGTGCTAGAGCAATTATTTCTTTTTCCTTTTCGATACTGAAATATTTATAAATCAAGGCGCCTACAAAACAAAGGTTTTCCAAAAAATACCCATAGCATAAGTAATCGAAACCGGTATATTTACTAAACCCGTTACTGCTTATACTGTCCCACAAAGCAAGGAAACCACTTAAGAACACAAAACTTACGGCAGCAAACAAAAAGCGAAAGAAAATTTTATCTAAGTTTTTGAACAAATGATAATAAAACACCATCGACAACACAAAAATAAACACACGTGTGATTAAGAAATAGATAAAATCTTTGCTGACAAAGTTGGGGAAAAGCGCCAGTATGATAATGTAAACTACTGTGAAAATTTGGAAAACGACATAGGCCTTGTTTAGTTTTTTAAATTGACGGTCTTCCATCACCATAGCATGATACACAAAACTGCAGAAAAAAAAGTGACTCAGTATTTGCAACAAATCTGCAATTAAATTCAGGATCATCCTCAAACCGGATTCTTTAGGGTATTCGCCTGTGTTTTTAACATATACCAGTATAACAAAGGCTACAATAACCAACAAATAAGCGCCGTAAAACTTGTAAATTCGAGAGGAAAAAAAGGTGTTTAAAAAAAGGGTAATGACACCCGCCAAGCTTAAAAAGCCGATGGTGAAAAAACAAAGGTCAATAAAAAAAATATCATCTTTGAGCATAGTTTGCTGTCCTTAAGCTGTAAATTGTTGGTATTAAATGAGTGCTGATTCACTTCAATGTTACGCAAACATAAAGAAACAATTACTTTTTTAGATTCAATCTCCCGTAATACTCTTTTTTTACCCGTTAATCAACGGTATTTTTAGGGTTAAAACAACATACTAAATAGGGTTGATTACCTAGATTTTTATTCCCGATATTCGTGCATCTTTGTAATGTTAGTCAAGATAATTTGTGAGACCCTACATTTTTATCATTGTCCAGAAAGGTAATTATTATTCAGGGTATTACTAAAAAAATTGCAACTAGATATTGTGGTTATTTGAGTTGTCATTTAAAGCCATGGAGTTTTCTCCGTGGCTTTTAATTTTTAAACCCAATGGTTTTAAATTACTTAAAGTATTTTGCCAACAATTGCATAGCCGCAGTAAAAGGCGATAATTGATTTTCTTCCACGGCTTTTTTGTTTTGTTCCAAAAGTGTAGCGATTTCCGAATGTTGGTAGAAATGATTCTTCAATTGCTCATTAATGGTTTCCATCATCCAATACTGGCTTTGGCTTTGACGTTTTTCTTCGAAATACTGATTGGTTTTGACTAATTCCAAATAATCAGAAATCGTTTGCCATACGTCATCAATTCCCGTTTTTTCATAGGCACTGCAAGTAGTCACTTTCGGAATCCAACCGGAACGTTTGGCCGGAAACAAATGCAAGGCTCTGTTGAATTCGGTTTTAGCTAATTTTGCCTTAGCAATATTATCGCCATCTGCTTTATTGATTACGATAGCATCCGCCATTTCCATAATGCCACGTTTGATGCCTTGTAATTCATCGCCGGCACCGGCAATTTTAAGTAGCAAAAAGAAATCCACCATACTGTGTACTGCGGTTTCACTTTGCCCAACGCCAACCGTTTCAATGATAATGGTGTCAAACCCGGCGGCTTCGCAAAGGATAATCGTTTCTCGCGTTTTTCTCGCCACACCGCCTAAAGTCTCACCCGAAGCACTCGGTCTAATAAAGGCATTCGGATCTTTAACCAATTCCTCCATACGGGTTTTATCGCCCAAAATACTGCCGTGCGAAATAGAACTGCTCGGGTCAACAGCCAAAACAGCCACTTTTTTCCCTAAACCGGTGAGGTATTTGCCAAACGCTTCAATAAAAGTACTCTTTCCAACACCCGGAACACCCGTTATCCCAATGCGAACCGATTGATTAGCGTGTGGCAAACAAGCCGAAATGATGTCGTTGGCTTTGGCTAAATGCGAAGGATTTGTGCTTTCCACCAAAGTAATGGCGCGACTCAAATCAGCAATGTCTCCGGCTAAAATTCCGGTGATCAATTCTGCTGCATCGGGCTGTACTTTCCGGCGATTCAAAACCTTGATCATAGCAGCAGCACTGATACTTTCCGGCTGTGGAATTCCGTCTTTTTCGTGTAAGGCTGTTTTTTTTGGGGTCTTTTCCAATTAAAAAGGGTTATAGAGTCTTTTCTTAATGATTTGATAAAATTACTAAATGTTATTTTAATGATTGAGATATATAGTATTTTTGTGTTGCTAAAAACAAAAAATGGAAATCGAAACAGCATTGTCAAAGGAGAAAAACAAGAACGATTTTATTGAAAAAACCGTTTACTCCATTTTATTTGCTATCAGTTTTGCACACTTGCTCAACGATTTGATTCAGGCTATCATTCCGTCGGTTTATCCCATTTTAAAAGAAAAGTACAACCTTTCCTTTTCCCAAATCGGTTTAATTACGTTTGCTTTTCAATTTTCGGCCTCAATTTTCCAACCACTTGTTGGCTATTATACCGATAAACATCCAAAACCGTTTTCCCAAATTTACGGCATGTTGTTTTCTTTAGCCGGGATTATTTCACTGTCGTTTGCCAACAATTTTTACTGGATTTTACTCTCAGTAGTTTTAATCGGTACCGGTTCCTCTATTTTTCATCCCGAGTCAGCTCGTATTTCTAACTTGGCTTCCGGCGGTAAACGAGGTTTGGCACAATCAATTTTCCAGGTTGGCGGCAATTTCGGTACGGCTCTAGGGCCTTTACTCGTAGCCTTAATAGTAGTTCCAAACGGTCAGGTTTATATATTATGGTTTATCATTGCTGCCGTAATGGGTTTGGCCATTATCAGTAAAATTGCTTTTTGGTACCGTAATCATTTGATATATAGGAAACCCAAAAAAATAGTTTTTGCCGATTTCCAACGCTTGTCAAAAAGTAATGTAAAATGGGCTATTGCGATCTTGTTAATTGTTATTTTTTCAAAATTCTTCTACTCAGCAAGCTTATCCTCTTACTATACTTTCTACATCATTGATAAGTTTCACTTGTCCATTAAAGAGGCCCAATTCCATATGTTTATTTATCTGATAGCTTATGCCGTCGGTACTATTTTGGGCGGACCTTTGGGCGACAAAATCGGACGCAAGTATGTGATTTGGCTTTCGGTTTTCGGTGCAGCGCCCTTTGCCTTGTTGTTGCCTTATGTGAATTTATTTTGGACCGATGTTTTGATGGTGGTTATCGGTATTATCATTTCCTCGGCTTTTCCTGCCATTTTGGTGTACGCGCAAGAATTGTTGCCTAAAAAACTGGGTATGGTTTCAGGGTTATTTTATGGTTTTGCTTTTGGTATGGGTGCTTTGGGTTCGGCTTTGCTGGGTAATTTGGCCGATGCTACTTCCATTCAATATGTATATCACGTATGTTCTTTCTTGCCGCTCATCGGAATCATTTGTTACTTTTTACCCAACTTGAAAAAGCATTAGGAGCGATAGACTTGGGCATTTTTTGCCATCCGTTTTCCTGCTGCTGAAACTCGCTTTGCCTTGTTGAAGCAACAAGACAAGAGCTCAAACAATTTCAGCATCAGGGCTAAATAGTATTTGTCTTTTATTTTTGTTATCGCTACATTTACTACTCAATTGTAAACCATGTCACTTCAACCCGAGATTATTCAGAAACTCACCGCCATAGTTGGCGAGAGCTATATTTTTACCGATATCGAAACCCGCAACCATTACGGTCACGACGAAACCGAAGATTACGTTTTCCCACCTAATGTGGTTGTAAAACCCGCTAATGCGCAGGAAATTGCAGCGGTGCTTAAAGTCGCCAACGATTACAAAATTCCCACCACGCCTATAGGTGCCAGAACCGGTTTGAGCGGAGGTGCTTTAAGCATTTATGAAGGCATCGGCTTGTCAACGGAACGGTTAAATAAAATTATTGATATTGATGAATTGAATTTGCAAGTCACCGTTGAACCTGCCGTGATTACGCAAGTGTTGCGTGAAGCTGTAGCGGAAAAAGGTTTGTTTTATCCCGTCGACCCAAGCAGTATGGGAAGTTGTTGGATTGGCGGTAACATCGCCGAAAATTCCGGTGGTGCCAGAGCAGTGAAGTATGGCGTGACCAAAGATTATGTGCTCAACTTAGAAGTGGTTTTGCCTAACGGAGAAATCATTTGGACCGGCGCTAATACTTTGAAAAACTCAACTGGTTATAACCTAACGCAACTCATGGTTGGTAGCGAAGGTACTTTAGGCGTTATCACCAAAGCGGTTTTGAAACTCTTGCCGCAAAACAGTCATAATGTGTTGATGTTGGTGCCGTTCTACAAAGCCCACGAAGCTTGCGAAGCGGTTTCGGCTATTTTCAGAGCGGGCATAGTGCCGAGTGCTTTAGAATTTATGGAGCGTGATGCCATCGATTGGACACTAAAATACAATAACAATATCAATGTCAATGTCAACGACAATGTTCAAGCGCATTTGCTGATAGAAGTTGATGGTAATTATCCTGAAATTTTGATGCAGGAAGCCGAAAAAATCATGTCTGTTGTAGAGCAATTTGAGATCGACGAAGTCTTATTTGCCGATACAGAAGACCAAAAAAATGCTCTGTGGAAATTGCGTCGTTCCGTGGCGGAAGCCGTAAAATCAAATTCGGTTTACAAAGAAGAAGATACGGTAGTTCCAAGATATATGTTACCCGAATTACTGACCGGTATAAAACGAATAGGAGTGAAGTATGGTTTTCAATCGGTTTGCTACGGTCACGCCGGCGACGGGAATTTGCACGTGAACATCATTAAAGGTGACATGACCGATGACAATTGGAAAACCCAAGTACCGCTGGGTATCCGCGAAATTTTTGAATTGACGGTTGCACTCAAAGGAACCTTATCTGGCGAGCACGGTATTGGTTATGTGCAAAAGAATTTTATGGACATT
>JBIIXM010000081.1:0-6635 GCA_044338435.1 Flavobacterium sp.
ATAAAACCCGCTCATGTGCCCTGTTTTGGTTGATGATAACCATTCCGGACTTAATCGGACTGACAATGTATTTTTTATGAATTTGGTAAGTTCTTTTTACTTCCTGTTCTACTTCATTTTCCTCAAACAAAGAAGAAGTAACAGCATCGTTTTCAAAGGTCATTTCCGCCAATTCTTGTCCGGCTTGCTTCAAACCTACATATAAACTTTCCCAATTAGGCTGGGCTTCCGGCTTTTTATATGATGGTGTTGAAAACGACTTACTAGGCTTATCATCAGCAAACGGATTGTAACTTCGGTCCACTTGAATGGTTGGATATTCCGCTTCTTTGTTTTGGTATTGATAAGGCGTGTCCAAATTCGGATCTCGGTCGAAATCCAATACCGGCGCCACGTTAAATTGTCCTAGACTGTGCTTGATGGCTGAGCGTAAAATGGCGTACAACGCATGCTCATCATCAAACTTAATTTCGGTTTTGGTAGGATGAATATTGATATCGATGGTATGTGGCGGAACAGTCAAATACAGAAAATAACTTGGCTGCGAACCGTCTTTCAGCAAACCTTCATAAGCAGCCATAACGGCGTGATGCAAATAGCCGCTTTTGATAAAACGATCGTTGACAAAGAAGAATTGCTCGCCTCGGTTTTTCTTGGCAAATTCGGGTTTACCTACAAATCCTTGTAAACTTAAGATATCCGTTTCTTCTTTAACTGGCACTAATTTTTCATTCGTTTTGCCCGAAAAAATATTGACGATGCGCTGTCTGAAATTTGATATCGGCAAATTGAACATTTCGCTGCCGTTATGATACATCGTAAAATGGATGTTCGGATGCGCCATCGCTACACGCTGGAACTCATCTACTATATGACGCTGTTCAACGGTTTCTGATTTTAAGAAGTTGCGACGTGCCGGTATGTTGAAAAACAAATTCTTAACTGCAAACGAAGTGCCTTTGGGCAAAACCGCCGGATCCTGCGACATAAACTTGCCGCCTTCTATCACAATGTGCGTTCCTAATTCTTCTTGATCTTGTTTGGTTTTCATTTCTACATGCGCAATAGCCGCGATAGAAGCCAATGCTTCACCACGAAAACCTTTGGTATGCAATGAAAATAAATCTTCCGCTTGGCGAATTTTAGAAGTGGCATGACGTTCAAAACACAAGCGCGAATCGGTGACACTCATCCCTACGCCATTATCAATCACTTGTATTAATGACTTTCCGGCATCTTTGATGATGAGCTTGATATCGGTAGCTTTGGCATCTACAGCGTTTTCCAACAACTCTTTGACTACCGAAGCCGGTCTTTGCACTACTTCACCGGCTGCAATTTGATTGGCCACATGATCCGGAAGCAATTGAATGATACTCGACATTATTTAGTTTCAGTGTTTTGAATTAAGGACTCGGGCAACTACCCAAACCAAGCAAATTTAAGGAAAAAGTATTGGGATTTATAGTTAATCATTCCCTAAAAATAAAAAACCTATTCAAAAAAGAATAGGCTTATCATTTACATCCGAAAAGGGAATCTATTGCATCGTTTTGCTGCGCAAATCAGCCATTTTGATAGCAGCAATGGCTGCTTCGGTACCTTTGTTCCCGTGTTTACCACCACTTCGGTCGATAGATTGTTGTTCGGTATTATCCGTTAGCAAACAAAAAATAACCGGCACATCGGTTTGTACGTTTAAATCTTTGATGCCTTGGGTTACGCCTTCGCACACAAATTCAAAGTGCATGGTTTCGCCTTTGATCACACAACCAATAGTAATAACCACATCTACTTCTTGGGTGACTATCATGCGTTGTGCGCCGTAAATCAGCTCGAAACTTCCGGGTACATTCCATCGCACTATGTTTTCCGGCAAAGCGTCACAATCCAACAAAGCGGCTTCGGCTCCTTGGTACAAGCCGTTCGTAATATGATCATTCCACTCGGATACCACGATACCAAACTTGAACTCTTTCGCACTGGGCAATTGGGTTTTGTCGTAATTAGAAAGGTTTTTATTAGCTGTTGCCATAATTTATGATTTTAAACTAAAAAAGGATTAAAGATACACTCCTTAATCCTTTTTTGGGTATTATTAATTTGAAATTTATTGCGCTAATCCGATTAAAGCATCTACTTGTTGTGCTTCCGGAGCAGTATCAAAATTTTCTTTGATGTCGGTGAAATATTTCAAAGCTTCGGCTTTGTTACCCATTGCTAAAGCAGTTTTACCGGCTTTCATCAAATATCTTGGTCTTGTAAAGTCGTTAGTTTGACTGGCATCAGCAGCTTTTACGTAAAACTCTAACGCTTCTTTTTGTTTGTTTTGTTGTGCGTAAGCATCTCCTATAGCTCCTTTAGCCAAAATGCTTAAAGTAACATCTTTAGAGTTGAATTTTTCCAAACTCGCAATAGCTTCAGCATATTTACCGGTGTTCAAGTAAGCGATACCGGCCATGAAATTAGCTTGGTTTGCGGCGTCAGTTCCTGAATATTGTTCAGCGATTTTAAGTACACCAAATTTTCCTTCAGAACCATTCAATACTAAATTGAATAAAGAATCCGCTTTCACATCACCATCAACGGCTTTTTGGAAATTTTGTTGGGCTACGAATAATTCTTCAGCAGCTTCTTGTTGGTTGGGCTCAGCAATAAATTTATCATAAGCGAAATAACCCACAACTACCACCACTACTGCCAACAAACCACCTAAAATTACTTTTTGGTTTTTTGCAATAAAATCTTCTGCTTTAGAAGCTGATTGGTCTAAGGTGTCGAATGCTTTAGCTGTAGTACTGTCTTTTTCATCAACATTTACGTCTTCAATGAAAGTTTCGTCTACTTTTTCCGCTTTTTCTTTTGGTGTTTTATATCCTCTTTTGTTAAAAGTTGCCATCTATTTTTAATTTAGTGTGCGCAAAAATAAAATTTTTATTCAAACTCCCATAAAAAAAATTGATTTAATATTTTTTAAAGTAGAAAATACTTGTTTTTGAATCGCTCACAAAAGAACAACCGCTAAAGAATTCTAACGTTCATTCTTTTTATCAATAATTTTGAATAATTTGCAGGGCTTTCTTTAACTGCTTCAAAAAGAAAACAAATTATTGCAAACCAATTATTTAACCTTAACTCAAGCGATACCGAATTGTTTTTAAAACACCTTTCAGTCCTGAACTACAAGAATTTTTCGGATGCCACCTTCGAATTTGATACTAAAATCAATTGCTTCGTAGGGAAAAACGGCATTGGAAAAACCAATATTTTGGATGCTGTGTATCATTTGGCCATCGGTAAAAGTTATTTCAACCCGCTGGCCGTGCAGAACATCAAACACGGTGAAGATTTTTTTGTGGTGGACGGCGAGTTTGAGAAAAACAACCGTACCGAGCAAATTCTGTGCAGCTTGAAAAAAGGCCAAAAGAAAATTCTCAAACGCAATGGCAAACTCTACGAAAAGTTCTCCGATCATGTGGGTTTTATACCATTAGTGATTATTTCACCGGCCGACAGGGATTTGATTGTTGAAGGCAGCGAAACACGTCGCAAATTTATAGACAGTGTGATATCGCAATTAGACAGCGGTTATTTACAACAGCTGATTCAGTACCACAAAATCATCAGCCAACGCAATGCGCTGTTGAAATATTTTGCCTTGAATCACATTTTTGAAAAAGACACTTTGTCCATCTATAATGAACAATTGGAGACTTTAGGGCAAGTTATTTTTGAAAAGCGAAAAGCGTTTTTGGCCGACTTTGTGCCGATTTTCAATGCGTATCATCAAACGATTTCTGATTCGGCCGAAACCGTACAATTGGTGTATCAAAGTGATTTGTTTGAGAAAGATACGTTGACATTACTGGAAGAAAACCTCAGCAAAGACAGAGCTTTACAGTATACCTCTGTTGGTATTCACAAAGATGATTTGTCTTTTGAAATCGACCACTTCCCTATTAAAAAGTTTGGTTCGCAAGGACAACAAAAATCGTTTTTAATCGCCCTAAAACTGGCCCAATTCGATTTTGTCAAAAAACAAAGCGGTGAAAAACCTATTCTCCTTTTTGATGATATTTTCGACAAGCTGGATGAGTTTCGGGTGAGTAAGATTGTAGAAATGGTGAATAATGACGAATTTGGCCAACTATTTATCTCCGATACGCATCCGGAACGCACCGAAAATATTGTAAAAACCACACACCAGAGTTATAAAATATTTAACCTTTAATGCAACGGTATTTTGTACTTTAGCTAAAACTTTTTTTATCATGAAAACCAAATTATTTTCCCTATTATTCATCAGCTTTTTATTTTTAAGTTGCCAAGGCCAAGCCACAAAACCGGTGCAAACCCTGGATGTTAAAACTTATGCGGAAAAATTAAAAAACACCGAAAAACCCCAATTATTAGATGTAAGAACTCCGGAAGAATTCGGCGTTGAACATTTAGAAAATGCCGATAACGTAAACGTTAACAGTCCTGATTTTGCTACCAAAGCGGGACAATACGACAAATCGAAACCCATTTTCGTGTATTGTAAAGTAGGCGGACGAAGTGCTCAAGCCGCTGATAAGTTAGTCGCCATGGGCTTTACCGAAGTCTATAATTTGGAAGGCGGTATCATGAAATGGACAACAGCTGGGATGCCAAAAGCCGGACAAACGATTAAAACCGGTGGCATGACCGTTGAAGATTATCAAAAATTAGTAGCTTCAGATAAAAAAGTACTCATCAATTTTACTGCAGTTTGGTGTGCGCCTTGCCAGAAAATGAAGCCTTACATCTTGAAGATGCAAGAAGACTTGAAAGACCAAGTCAAAATTGTGAGAGTAGATGCCGACGAAAACAAAGGCCTAACCGAAGCCATGAAAATTGAAGGATTACCGATGATTATCATTTATGAAAACGGCAAAGAAGTTTGGCGCAACTTAGGTTACATTAGTGAAGAAGACTTAAAAAAACACCTCTAATATGATTACCAAAGAAGCGCTGCAGTTTTTAGAGGATTTGATAGCCAACAACAATACCGAATGGATGCATGCCAACAAGAAACGGTATGAGCAATACAAAAAAGATTACCATGCGTTTATTGCAGGTTTGTTGGCCGAAATGAAACAACTTGATCCGAAATTAGACGATTTGGAAGTGAAAAATTGTACATTTCGCATCAACAGAGACATTCGATTTTCTAAAGACAAATCGCCCTACAAAACCAATATGGGCGTTTGGTTTGCCCAAAATAAATTCCAAAAAAACAGTCCGGGTTATTATGTGCATTTCGAAAAAGGAAACTGTTTTGTAGCTGGCGGTGTTTGGTGTCCGGAACCTTCTGAATTAAAGCAAATCCGCAGAGAAATTGCTTTTTTCTATGACGATTTGGAAGCAATTACCGGAGATTCGCAATTCAAAAAAGAGTTTGGCGATTTATCTCGTGAAGCAGACAACATCCTGAAAAAAGCACCTAAGGATTTCGATCCGAACCATCCGGCCATCGAATTTTTAAAACTGAAGAGCTTTACGGCTTCGCAACCCATCGACAAAAAACTGTTTACCGATAAAAATTTCAATAAAACGGTAGCGCAAAAACTGATCGTGCTCAAACCTTTAAACGATTTTCTGTACCGCGCTTTAGAAACCGAAGAATAAATTATCTTTTACATCTCATGCAAATGCAATCCAACTTCTCTTTAAAATCTTTCAACACTTTCGGCATAGAAGCCAAAGCCAAAAACTTTGTAGCGGTTCATTCTTTGGACGAATTAAAAACCGTTTTGGCAGAACATGCGGCTGAACCCAAATTCATTTTAGGCGGCGGTAGCAATATGTTGCTAACGCAAGACATTGAGGCTTTGGTGATTCATATCGACTTGAAAGGAAAAAGGATAGTAAAAGAAGACGACGACTTTGTATGGGTAGAAAGTATGGCCGGAGAAAACTGGCACGAGTTTGTGCTTTGGACTATCGATCAAAACTTTGGTGGTTTGGAAAACATGTCACTTATTCCGGGGAATGTCGGCACTACACCGGTACAAAATATCGGCGCTTACGGAACCGAAATTAAAGACACTTTCGTTTCCTGTGACGCGATGAAAATCGACGACCAAACGATGCGAACTTTCAGTAAAGAAGACTGTCGTTTCGGGTATCGAGAAAGCATTTTCAAGCAAGAAGCCAAAAACCAATACATCATTACTTCGGTGGTTTTTAAACTCACCAAGCGTAATCATAACATCAATACTTCTTATGGCGATATCACCAAAGAATTAGCGGTACAAAACGCGACTGTTCCTACTTTAAAAGATGTTTCCAATGCTGTGATTGCCATTCGACAAAGCAAATTACCCGATCCGAAAATATTGGGCAACAGCGGTAGTTTCTTTAAGAATCCGGTCATTTCAAGAAGTCATTTTGAAAAAGTACAAGCACAATTCCCGGAGATTAAATTCTTCGAAGTTTCGCCTACCGAAGTCAAAGTTCCCGCCGGTTGGTTAATCGAACAAGCCGGTTACAAAGGATTTCGCAAAGGCGATGCCGGCGTTCACAAAAATCAAGCTTTGGTGTTGGTGAATTACGGTTCGGCTACCGGTCAGGATATTTTGGCTCTTTCGCGTGAAGTACAGCAGGCCGTTTTC
>JBIIXM010000083.1:0-6616 GCA_044338435.1 Flavobacterium sp.
GCAATTACTATAACGGAGATGCGAAGATATTATTTTATCTCGGAGGAAAAAAGTTAATAAAAAAGGCATGAGCGTTGGTATCACTCATGCCTTATAATTATTTATAAAATGACTTATAGTTTTTTGGCATTTTTGACCTTTTGTTGGGTCAAGGCAATGTCAATCACATCTTTCATTTCTTTAACGTAATGGAATGTCAATCCTTCTAAATATTCCGATTTGATTTCCTCAATATCGCTTTTGTTTTCGTGACAAAGGATAATCTCTTTGATGTTTGCTCTTTTGGCTGCTAAAATCTTTTCTTTGATTCCGCCCACCGGTAAGACTTTGCCGCGTAGGGTAATTTCACCCGTCATGGCCAAATCTTTTTTGACTTTTCGTTGCGTGTACAAAGAAACTAACGACGTCAACATCGCAATTCCGGCGCTTGGTCCGTCTTTAGGCGTGGCACCTTCCGGCACGTGTAAATGGATATTGTATTTACCGATAATTTCGTTGTCAAGACCAAAAAGTTCAGCATTTGCTTTGATATATTCGAGGGCAATCGTGGCTGATTCCTTCATGACCGTTCCAAGATTTCCGGTGAGTGTCAAGGCGCCTTTACCCGGAGAAATCAAAGATTCGATAAATAATATATCACCGCCAACTGAAGTCCATGCCAAACCGGTTACTACACCGGCCACATCATTATTTTCCGATTTGTCGCGGGCTAATTTCGGAGCTCCTAAAATGGCTACTACATCTTCATCGGTTACTTTTTTATTGTAATCTTCTTCCATAGCAACCGATTTGGCCGCATTTCGGATGACTTGAGCAATTTTGGCTTCCAAGCTACGAACGCCGGATTCACGGGTGTAACCTTCCACAATTTTCTCCAACTGTTTTTTGCCAATGGATAAATCTTTATTGGTTAATCCGTGTTCTTTTAATTGTTTCGGCAATAAGTGTTGGCGTGCAATTTCAATTTTCTCTTCAATGGTATAACCCGTCATTTTAATCACTTCCATACGGTCTTTTAAAGCCGGTTGTATGGTAGACATATTGTTGGAAGTGGCGATGAACATCACTTTCGACAAATCGTAACCCATTTCCAAAAAGTTATCGTAGAACTCTTTGTTTTGTTCCGGATCCAACACTTCCAATAAAGCCGATGACGGATCGCCTTGGTGACTGCTCGACAACTTATCGATTTCATCCAACACAAATACCGGATTGGAAGTACCGGCCTTTTTCAAACTTTGGATAATTCTGCCCGGCATGGCACCGATATAGGTTTTACGGTGACCGCGAATTTCTGCTTCGTCGCGCAAACCGCCTAACGAAATACGCACGTATTCTCTACCTAGAGCTTCTGCTATCGATTTACCAATGGAGGTTTTACCCACGCCCGGAGGTCCGGTTAAGCAAATGATAGGCGATTTCATATCGTTGCGCAATTTGAGTACGGCCAAATGCTCGATGATGCGTTTTTTGACATCTTCCAAACCAAAATGGTCGCGGTCTAATATTTTTTGAGCCCGTTTTAAGTCGAAATTGTCCTGAGAATATTCGTTCCAAGGCAATTCTAAAAATAACTCTAAGTAGTTTCTTTGGATACCAAAATCGGGAGCTTGCGGATTCATGCGTTGCAACTTCGAGACTTCTTTCTCGAAATGCTTGCCTGTCTTTTCGTCCCATTTTTTTGATTTGGCTTTCTGACGCATCTCTTCGATTTCCTGTTCATAGGAAACACCACCTAATTCTTCCTGTATGGTTTTCATTTGTTGGTGGAGGAAATACTCGCGTTGTTGTTGGTCTAGGTCGAATCGAACTTTCGATTGAATATCGTTCTTCAATTCTAACTTTTGCAACTCCACGTTCATATAACGCAAGGTTTCCATCGCACGATCTTTTAACACATTAATCGTTAACAAATCTTGTTTCTCCTTTACGGTTAGATTCATATTGGAAGAAACAAAATTGATTAGGAACGATTGGCTTTCGATGTTTTTGATGGCGAAAGTCGCTTCGGTTGGAATGTTCGGGCTTTCCTTTATAATTTCGATGGCCAATTCTCGGATTGAATCGACTATCGCTTGGAATTCGGTATCATTTTTTTTGGGACGTTTTTCTTCGACTTCTTTAATAACGGCTTTCAAGTAAGGCGTTTCGGCCGTTACGGTATCGATTTCAAAGCGCTTTTTACCCTGTAGAATAACCGTTACATTACCGTCAGGCATTTTTAAAACACGTAGGATTTGCGCAACCGTTCCGATAGTATGAATGTCGTTTTTGGATGGGTCTTCGACCTCTTCATTTTTTTGCGCTACCACACCGATAATTTTGTTTCCGGCGTTGGCATCATTAATCAGTTTGATTGATTTATCTCGCCCGGCAGTAATCGGAATTACTACACCCGGAAATAAAACTGTATTCCGTAAAGGTAAAATAGGCAGCGAGTTGGGCAACTCTTCTTTATACATTTCCTCTTCGTCTTCCGGGGTTAAGAGCGGAATCAAATCGGTTTCGGCATCGAACTCTTGCAATGACAGATTGTCAAGTGTTAAAATATTGTGGTTTTGCATTTGGCGTTTAATTTAGTCTGTGTGACATTAAAAAATAATGATATACAAAGGTAAAACAACTTTAAAGTAGCTGAAAATTAATATCGATGTATTAACATAAGATTAGAATTTATTCCTTTTTAATCTCTAATAGCAATCAGCTGTTGTGACAAGTCAATGACTATGCCACAAAAAAAATCCGCCAATTTGGCGGATTTTACGATTTATCTTGCTAATAATTAATTCAAAATAAACGACATCAACTCATTAGTCGTTGTACTGCCTTGAGAAACGGTAACGGCTTTAATTGGTCCGACATCTTTAGCAAACCAATAATCCGAATCAGCAACGGTTGGCGTTGGTAATCCCGGGAAAGTGGTCGATTGGCTTATTCTCAATTTAATTACATTCGTATAACTGGCTCCGTTTATGGTTACCGTTGCATCTTTTTCCACTATGGTACCGGTGTAATTTGTAGTTTGTGTAATATCCGGAATTTGTGGATCGCTATAATTTGTTGTTTGGGTATAAACCCCATTCCAAGTTTGGCCTACAGCTAAGTAATCTTTCAAAATTACGTATTCAAAACCTGTCATCGTTGCGGTTAAATTATTACCTAAATTCAGATTCAAATCTTCTATTTTTAAATAATAATCACCTGAATTCTTTTTCATTCTTGTTGTAGCTGAACCCACAGTTCCCATAGAACCTTGTCCGAATAAAGTATCGAATGTATAATAAGTACTACCGCTAATGCTATTGATAGAGATTATTTTCATTGGTGGTTGTTGTACTCCGTCCAACTTAAAAACCCATTGATTATTCAATGCAGCCGGCCAATAATCTCCGGTAGAAGTTCCTCCACCTCCATTATTACCTCCGCCATTATTACCTCCTCCGTTGTTTCCACCGTTATTTAATTCAATACTACTGTCAATCGGTTCATTATCACAAGAAGTAAAGGTAAAGGCAGTAAAAATTAAAAAAAGTCCAACTATTAGTTTTATACTTTTCATTTATGATTATGAGTTTTATTGTTTGGTATAAATAAGTGATATGTCGCAGGTTAAATAGACCGGCGCTCCGGTGGTTACTTCTGTCCCTACAACAGCACCATCGTTTATAGTGTATACTAAAGTGTTGCCAACAACGTTAAAATTGTCTGTCATAACATCGCCCGTTTCGGGATCTGTATAAGTTAGCGACAGAATATTTCCTGAAAGTGTCCAAGTTCCTGATAAGTCAGGGTCTGTAAAACAAGTTATTGTTTCAACTGTTTCTCCGGTGACTGCGTCAACTTGAAAATCAATATCAGTTCCTTTAGAATCTGAAACAAAAGTATTATTAGCATTTAGTGTTAAGAACATATCGTTCATACAAGCCGTTTCATTCATCTGATTTACAGAAGCGGTACCATCATTGTTTAAGTCTGTTGGAACGGAAGTATTAAAAGCAGTAAGTCTGTAAGTCCCGGCAACCGTTCCACCTGTATTGTTTACGGCTGCAACATTTATTGGTCCGACCCAACTGCTGAATTCAGTAGCAGTACACTTTGCTCTGACATAAAAATCATAACCGCCTGTGGCAGCAATATCGGTGATTTCTTTGGTTAGAGTTGTTGAGGCTACTGTAATTCCGTTACCAAGTGGAAATCCGGTTGTACCGTATTGTATCTCCCAAGATGTTTCAGTTCCTCCGGCTGCCCAAGCTACATTCACTGTTGTATTTTGAGTAGCATTTCTGGCCACTGTTAAATTGGTTGGATTTCCACAGTTCGGATTCACAACTGCCTGAACAGTTACCGGTCCAACCCATTGGCTACTCTCTTCTGCAGAACAGTTTGATTTTACGTAAAAACTATAACTGTTCCCTGAATTCAAACCTGCTATGGTAGCAGAGTTGGTAGGTGATACTATTGTTGTTCCTGTTCCTAATGCAAATCCTTGAACGCCGTATTCAATCGTCCAAGAAGTTTCATTTCCACCAGGTGACCATGTTAGGTTAATAATTGAATTATTGACAAAATCACTAACCTGAAGAGACGATGGCTCATCACAAGTATTTATATTAATGGCCGGATCTATGGGTTCATTTTCACAAGAAGTAAAGGTAAAAGCCGTTAGAATGAGGAATATCCCGATTAGATATTTTATGTTTTTCATTTTGATTGGGTAAATTTTTTCCAAATATAATTGATTTATTTATTTCTCAAGGCATTTTTAGGCACTCTGAACAACAGAATTAAGCCAATGATAAAAAAAGCCCCTAAAAACACTATGGCATTGCGCATGCTACCTGTGATTTGGTCTATGATACCGTAGATTGACATTCCGATTACAATACCGACCTTCTCAGTCACATCGTAAAAACTAAAGAATGAAGTAGTGTCTTTGGTTTCGGGCAGTAATTTGGAATAAGTAGAACGAGCTAACGATTGTATGCCACCCATAACCAAACCAACAAAACCGGCTGTAGTGTAAAATTCTACCGGTGTTTCCACAAAGTAAGCAAAGGCACAAAGCACGGCCCAAAAAGCATTCAGGAAAATTAAAACATTTAAATTTCCGTATACCGCAGAAGCACGTGACGTTAAAAAAGCACCCAAAACGGCCACCAATTGAATGACCAAGATACTAATGATTAAACCCATCGTTTTTTGACCCGGCGATTCCCAAGCAATTTCGGTAGCTCCAAAATAAGTGGCCACCAACATTACAGTTTGTACCGCCATAATAAAGACAAAATAGCTGTACAAATAGCGCTTCAATGCTAAGTTTTCTTGTAATTGATGCCAAACCAACTTCAACTCGCGAAAACCCTTGAAAATGAAATCTTTACTCAATTTTACGTTATTTCGCGTTCCTTTAGGCAAATAATAATAAGTAATATGGCTGAAACCAATCCACCAAACACCTACCGTTAAGAAAGAAATACGCATGGCCATCATACTGGCTTCTTCGTCACTACCGCCAATACCAAACGTATGCGGAAACATGACCATAGCCAAATTAAAAATAAGCAATAAGGTACTTCCTATATAACCCATAGAAAATCCGCGCGCACTTACTTTATCTTGTTGTTCCGGATAGGCAATATCAGGCAAGTAAGAATTGTAAAACACCAAACTCGACCAAAAACCAATCAATCCGAAAAAATAAAAAGTGTAGCTCAAAAACAGCTTATCCAAATCGAACCAAAACAATCCGATACAAGACAAAGCGCCTAAATAACAAAAAAAGCGCAAAAAAGCTTTCTTATTTCCAATATAATCAGCTATACCGGACAAAAAAGGTGAAAAGAGCGCCACAACCAAAAAGGCGAAAGCCGTAACAAAACTAATCATCGCGGTATCTTTACATTGCCAACCTAAAAAGTTAACATAATTTTTACCGCTTTGTTTGAAAATCATTTCGTAAAAAATCGGAAAAACCGCCGAAGCGATTACCAAACTGTAAACGGAATTGGCCCAATCGTAAAATGCCCAAGCATTTAATAATTTCGGATGTCCTTTGGGAAGTGTTGCCATACGCTTGTTTTTAAATAAAAAATCCTGTCTCTACTATGAGACAGGATTCAAATATAAACTAATTTTATTATTTAAAGGTTACCCCGAATTTGGCAGCTTCCGCTTTAGCCTTCGGAATCATCTTTTTCAAATTGGCAATTCTGGTTGCATCCGAAGGGTGAGTGCTTAACAACTCAGCAGGTGCTGCACCGCCCGACTTGGCCGACATTCTTTCCCAAAAAGCAATGGATGTTTCCGGATTGTAACCGGCTATAGCCATTAAAATTAACCCAATTTCATCTGCTTCAGTTTCATGGCTTCTGCTAAAAGGCAGCATACCGCCTACTGTGGTTCCGATACCGTAAGCTTGCATCACTAAGGCTTGTGTTTCGGCGCTTTTTCCGCCAACTGCCACTTGGGTTAAACCGGCTCCTACTTGTTGGGCTAATCCGGCACTCATGCGTTGCTGACCGTGATTGGCCAAAGCGTGAGCTACTTCGTGTCCCATAACGGTTGCCATACCGGCTTCGTCTTTACAAATAGGTAAAATTCCGGAATAGAATACAAT
>JBIIXM010000084.1:0-6596 GCA_044338435.1 Flavobacterium sp.
CAATGAAAAAAGTAGGCTTTAAAAAAATCATCAGAAATATCCATCTTTGGTTGGGATTGGCTTCCGGTAGTATCGTTTTTATCATCGCTATTACAGGCTGTTTGTATGCCTTTCAAGAAGAAATTCAGAACATCACCGAAACCTATCGCTTTGTGGAAAAGCAAAACAAAGCTTTCCTCCTACCGTCAGAATTAGAAAAAATTGCCCGTGCCGAATTGCCGCAGAAATCGCTGCACGCCATCAAATACAATGGTCAAAGTCAGTCGGCAGAAGCCATCTTTTTCAGTCACGACGACCAAAACAAACAAAACGATTATTACCACATCATTTACCTCAATCCGTACACCGGAGAAATTTTGGAAGTAGCCGATATGTATTCGGGCTTTTTCCGTTGGGTTCTGGACGGTCATTTTTACCTTTGGTTGCCACATGAAATCGGGCAAACGGTTATTGCTTCAGCAACCTTAATCTTTCTGTTAATGCTGATTACCGGATTGATACTTTGGTATCCTAAAAATAAAAAAGCAGCCAAACAACGCTTTTGGTTTCGCTGGAAAGATGGGATAAAATGGAAGCGCAAAAACTACGATTTGCACAATATTACCGGATTTTATGTAATGGCTATCGCTTTAATCTTTGCCATTACAGGTTTAGTTTGGGGATTTCCTTGGTTTGCTTACGGCTATTATACTTCAATTGGCGGCGAAAAATCATTGGTCTATGAAGATCCGATATCTCAAAAAGAAATCTCAGTTTCTGCCATTGAGAAACCGCTGGATAAAGTGTGGTTCCTGATGCAAAAAGACTATCCCAATGCCCAATCGATTGAAGTACATCCGCCTGAAACCGATTCAAGCTCGATAGCCGCCAACGCTAACTTGGACAAAGGCACTTATTGGAAAACCGACTATCGTTATTTCGACCAATATACGGTGGAAGAAAAAGAGGTGAAACACATTTACGGAAAGTTAGCGAACGCTTCAGCTTCCGATAAACTCATCCGAATGAATTACGACATTCATACCGGAGCTATATTAGGTTTACCGGGAAAAGTTTTTGCCTTTTTGATTAGCTTGTTGATTGCGAGTTTACCCGTGACCGGTTTTTTAATTTGGTACGGCAAGCGGAATAAAAGCGGTGTCTAACGCGAATAATTTTTGAACAGATAGATCCAAATCATCCGCGACAATCGGATATTAAAACAACTTAGCAATATTATTACCGTGGCAATGATCGGAATGATTCTCAAATCGAAGGTTTTGTCAAAAAACGGACTGGCAATGGCATACGTAATGATTCCTTGACCAACGGTTAAAGCATAATTGACAAACATAGCGCCGAAAAAATAACCAGGTTCTTTTTCGAATTTAGTGTTACAATGGCTGCAGTATTCATTCATCTTCGGGAAGCCCAAACTGAAAAAGAAACTCTTGTCGGCAAACACTTTGCCTTGGTGGCAATTGGGACATTCGTTGCGAAAAATATGGTAGAGACTTTGGAGCATGATGCAATTTTTGGCAAAGATAACAATAAAAAAACCCGCTCAGTATGGAACGGGTTGCTAATAATCTAATAGTCTAAGATGTCTAACAATCTAATTTTTTGAAGGAATGTTAGCTAAAATTTCCAAAAAGAATTTCCAGAATTTTTGAGACGATTTAATCGACGCTCTTTCATCCGGACTATGCGCACCGTGTATGGTTGGCCCGAAAGAAATCATATCCATTCCCGGATAATTGGTTCCTAAAATACCACATTCCAATCCGGCGTGACAAGCCACTACATTGGGTTGGGTTCCGTTTTGTTTTTCGTAGATAGCTACCAAAACTTTTAAGATTTCCGAGTTTACATTGGGTGTCCAACCCGGATAGCTACCACCGAATTCCACTTCACAACCAAACAATTCATAGGCAGAACGTAAGCCGTTTGCCAAATCCATTTTAGAACTTTCTACTGAGGAACGAGTCAAATTTTGAATAGAAATTTGTCCGTCTTTCACCACTACTCTAGCTATGTTATTGGAGGTTTCTACCAAATCAGCCATGTCGGCACTCATGCGGTAGACGCCGTTATGTGCAGCATAAATAGAACGCAACAAACCTTCTTGTACGCCTAAATCCATCACTCTCGACGGTAAATCGCTTTTTACAATTTCGATAGTCAAGTTGGGCTCTGTCGTTTTGAATTCGGTTTTGATATCGTTGATGATTTCTTGCATATCAAAAACAAAAGCTTCATCATACATACCGGCCACAATCACTTTGGCTACACTTTCACGCGGAATCGCATTGCGCAAACTACCACCATTGATTTCAGCGATTTGCAATCCGAAGTTTTCAAATCCGTCAAACAGCAAACGGTTCATGATTTTGTTGGCATTCCCCAATCCTTTGTTGATATCCATACCCGAGTGACCGCCATTCAAGCCCTTCACGGTAATAGTGTAACCCATAGAACCTTCCGGAGTTTCTTCTTCATGATAAGCTCTGCTAGCCGTTACGTCGATACCACCGGCACAACCGATGTCGATTTCATCGTCTTCTTCAGTATCTAAGTTGAGTAAAATTTCTCCTTTTAAAATGCCGCCTTTTAAGTTCAAAGCGCCGGTCATTCCGGTTTCTTCATCTATGGTAAACAAGGCATCAATAGCAGGATGCGGAATGTCTTTGCTTTCCAAAACAGCCATAATCGCGGCTACACCCAAACCGTTGTCAGCCCCTAAAGTGGTTCCTTTGGCTCGTACCCAATCGCCATCCACATACATCTCGATGCCTTGCGTTAAGAAGTCGAATTCGGTATCGTTATTTTTTTGATGCACCATATCCAAGTGGCCTTGCAAAACTACAGTTTTACGATTTTCCATCCCCGGAGTAGCCGGTTTACGGATAATTACATTTCGGATGTCGTCTTCAAAAGTTTCTAATCCTAAACTGTTTCCGAAGTTTTTGATGAATTCTATCACGCGCTCTTCTTTTTTAGACGGACGCGGTACCGCATTTAAATCGGCAAACTTGTTCCAAAGGGCTTTGGGTTCAAGGTTTCTAATGTCTTGGCTCATTCTGTTTTAAAGTTGCTAAGTTACTAAGTGGCTGAGATGCTGAGTTTCGTTGCTCAGTAACTTAGTTACTCAGCTAGTCCGTTTCTCAGCTTCGCAAAGTTACAAAGTTTAACTACTTCAGAAATTGATTTGTGATTATATTTACATTTTAAAAAAATACCTTGAAACGAAAATACCTATTTCCTCTTTTTTTGTTGGTTCAGATTGTATTTCTGAAACTGTTGGTCTTTTTTCCCGAAGCAGTAGAACAAATCTACAGTAACGGATTGTATGTTTGGATTTCCAAAGGCTCTCGATTATTATTGGGAAAAATTCCTTTTTCTGTAGGCGATATTCTTTACAGCGCGGCTTTTATTTACAGCCTATATTGGCTGATTAAAAATCGTAAAGTGCAATGGAAGATTAAAATATGGCCGATTTTAAGTTTTGTATCGCTGGCTTACTTTCTGTTTCATTTGCTTTGGGCGTTCAATTACTACCGAGTACCGTTGTTCGAAAAAATGAAAATCAAAAGAGAATACACCGAACAAGAGTTGGTTGCGTTCACAGAAAAATTAATTATTAAAACGAATATTGTCCACACAGCCATCACCAAAGACAGTCTGAAAAAGGTATCGAATCCTTACCCACAAGACAGCATTTTTAAACTAACGCAAAACGGTTACGACCAATTGGCCAAAGAACATCCTTTTTTTGAATATACAATCCCTAGCCAGAAGAAATCATTGTTGAGTGTACCGCTAACTTATATGGGATTTGGCGGTTACTTGAATCCGTTTACCAACGAAGCGCAAGTCAATGACAAACTGCCGATGTATGGTTTTCCCAATGTGGTTTGTCATGAAATGGCGCATCAAATTGGTTTTGGCAGCGAAAGCGAATGCAACTTCATTGGATTTTTAGCCGGCGTTAAAAATGAAGATTTGTATTTTCAGTACTCGGCTTTATCCAATGCTTTACGCTATTGCATGTCGAACATAGGGATGAAAAACGAAAAGGAATTCGACCGATTAAAGGTAAAAATCAATCCGGGTATCATTAAAAACTACCAAGAAAGCGAGGACTTTTGGAGGCAATACGACACTTTTATAGACAAAGCTTTCCATGCTTTTTACGACCAATATTTAAAGTCAAACCAACAACAAGAAGGCATTGACAGTTACAGCAAGTTTGTAGATTTATTGGTGAATTATTACAAAGGAAAAGAAATACTGTAGCATAAGATTAACCTTTCTGAAACCAACAATCGTCTGGCATTTTGATTGAATTTTAAAAACTCGCTTGTCTTAGTATGGTTTTTCCGAAAGGGATTAATGTGATCGATTCTATTTGATTTGTGTTCACATTTTTAGCTTTCAATATAAGTTTCCCTTCTTTGTAAATAGCCTTATTGTCTTCAATAAATTGATAGCGATTGTTACTTTTAGGCGTGTACATTAAATCTGTAAAATGCTCAAGATATGACTTTCCTTTAATTTCAATGGCGTCAATGGACAAGGCGAAACATAAAGCACCATAAGTAAAGTAATGGTCATTGTTTTGATCTACTTTCGTGATAACTTCGGCTTCAAAAGCAATTGATATAACATCTTGTTTTTTAAAAGGCCTATTGAAGACCAAGAACCCATTTTCGACGGCATATTGTTCATTGGTAACAATGGCTTTAGCCCAAGAAGGTTTTCTTATTTTCAGAATAAAAGTCGCTTCATTCGGATTAGCAATTTTAAACTTCAATTGATTTTCGAAAGGATAATTGGTAATTGTCTCAATGGTTACCGGTTGATTTTTAATTTCAGTTTCCATCACATTAGGCATCAAAAGTACATTTACCAAGGTATTTTCATTGTCTTGTAACCAGGCCTTTTGTATAAAATAGGGAGAAATTCTCCCGGCATTGGGATTACAACATACGGCAACATCTTGGTGCGCCGGCGAGTATTTGTATCGGGTTTGTTTTCGGTCGGGTTCAACTGCTCCATTCTTTGTACCGTTCATTTCAAATGAGTTGTCCGTTTTGAGATAAGCAATACAAGAGTGTTCAGGATTTCTGGAGCCTTGAGCCGCATTATAAAAAATATTCTCTATGGCATCAGCTGCAGCCGAATTGCCTTGTTTTTGAAGTAATACCGTGTAGCTATCCAACAATTCGTGCAAGGAGCAATATTCATAGCCGGTTTGAGTGGCGTGTGCCGTTCGCTCGGCTATCCATTCATCGCCTATAGCACCACCGGTTACTGTGGTAACTTTTGCTATCCTGCCAAGATAAATTTCAAGTGCCTTCTGCAGTGCTTCATTATTGGAAGCATAGGTAGCAACAATTAACGGTCGTAAATGTTCATAGGTATGAACACCGTGGGATTGAAGCCTATAATTGTAATTCAGAATATTAGATAATTGTACATCTTTTTCAGATTGGTAGGTTTGACAAAAATCGAGATATAAGAAAAGTGCATAATCTGTATATTTTTGATTGCCTGTTAATTGGTACATCTGGTCTAATACATCGGTAAAAGTTAGGCCGTGAGATACACCTCCATTGAATTCTTTACCCGATGAAAACGGACTGGATTTGCCGATAGGATAATTGGTCATTACGTTGTCGACAGCTTTCTCAATGGCTTGCCAAAGCTCTTCATCTTTAGAATATTCATAGTATGCCAGCAACCCACGATAAAGGGTAGCTTTTGCCCATAATTCTCCGTTTTCCGAACTAAATTGGTAGCGTAATTCTTTATCGTAAATGCCAATGTAACCATCTTCGTCTTGGGTTTTTAAAATTCCGTCGATATAGCTTTTGACTTTTTGAAGCGCTGCTTTGTCGTTTAACAAGATGGCATTTCTAAGATAGCCATCCCACCAATTGGATTGCGTTTCACTGTTCCACCATTTATACTGTTCGGAACCTGCTGCATCACCTTCTTTGTTATTACCTAAGTCTTTCACTTCACTATTTTTATGCAATCGACCGGAGCTGTAAATGGGATCATTGATTAAATCAGGCACCAATTTATCCAAATTACCCACAAAGCCATTAAGGTCTTTTTGCATTTGTGCCTTCAACCAGCCTGATGGTTTAATGGCACCAAAAGGAAGTAAACGGTACTTTTCCGAAACTTTTGAGTTGGTATTTTCTTGTGAACTCATGGTATAATTAAAAAATACTATAACAATAAAAATTATTTTCTTCATAGCTTTTAGTGGTTTGTCATTTGAAAAGTTAGCTTACCTCCGCTCATAATTTCAGCATAAGTTATCCAAGGTTTTGACAATAAAGAATTGTTCAATTGCGCTTGCTCTTGATAAATGTTTTTTTCATTAAAATTTAGGGCTTCAATCGTAAACTTTTTACCATTAGATAAATGCAAGGTGGCGCTTTTTACTTGAGGTGAACCAAGTACAAACTCGCCATTAGCCGCGTTCACCGGGTAAAAACCTAAAGTAGACAGGATATACCAAGCGGACATTTGACCACAATCGTCGTTGCCAATCATGCCGTCGGGCGTATTGTTGTGAAACGCATTAATAATGTTATGAATGT
>JBIIXM010000085.1:0-6562 GCA_044338435.1 Flavobacterium sp.
AAAGTGGATGCGCTGTTGTTTGGAAATCCATGGGAAAAAGGCGTTGCTTTGACACCGCTTCCCGAAAAAGAAAAGCCCGATTATATTCAGGAATTGATTGATGATGCTACCAATAAAGGAGCTGAAGTCATCAACCATAAAGGTGGTGAAAGAACCGAAAATTATATTTTTCCGGCGGTTTTATTTCCGGTCAGTAAAGCAATGAGAGTGTATCACGAAGAGCAGTTCGGACCGGTAATTCCGATTGTAACTTTTAAAGACATTCAAGAACCTTTGAATGATATGGCCGAGTCGAATTATGGGCAACAAGTGAGTTTGTTTGGACAAGACATAAAAACCATAGCACCGCTAATTGATACTTTGGTCAATTTGGTTTGTAGGGTGAACTTAAACAGTTCTTGCCAACGCGGTCCTGATGTTTATCCGTTTACCGGGAGAAAAGATTCTGCTGTGGCCACCTTGAGCATACATGATGCTTTGCGTTCTTTTTCCATCCGAACTTTTGTGGCGTCTAAAGATAATGCCTATAACAACGCTATTTTACAAGAATTGCTCAATAGTAAAGCTTCTAATTTTATCAATACTGATTATATTTTATAACAAGAAACCGCTCTTTACCAAGAGCGGTTTTTTATTACTGATTTTTCTTTAATCGGTTTTTAAAGACTTTTTCAAACTTCTCCAACTTCGGTTGGATGACCATCTGACAATACGGTTGTTCTTGGTTGTTTTGGTAATAATTTTGATTGTAGTCTTTGGCTTTGTAAAACGTCTCGAACGGTTCCAAAGTAGTCACAATTTTATTGTTGTAGACTTCTTTATTCAAATCGGTTATGATGCTTTGTGCTGCTTTCTTCTGCGCTTCGTTTTTGTAAAAGATTACAGAGCGGTATTGCGTACCAACGTCTGCACCTTGACGATTTAAAGTAGTTGGGTCGTGAACGGTAAAAAACACTTTGAAAATTTCGTCTAAATTGGTTTTCGATTTGTCGTAAGTGATTTCAACCACTTCTGCAGCGCCGGTAGTACCGGTACAAACTTCTTCATAACTTGGATTTTTTACTTTTCCGCCTGAGAAACCGGATACCACTTTTTCCACGCCGTCGAGTTGTTCGTACACCGCTTCAACACACCAATAACAGCCGCCACCCAAAACGATGGTATCTGTATTGCCTTTATCAAGGGTAGCATCAGGGACAAAATCTAACGAAACAGCATTCATACAATATCTTTTGCCGGTTGGCGCCGGACCGTCATCAAACAAATGGCCTAAGTGACTGTCACATCGTCCGCAAAGCGCTTCAACACGTTGCATACCGTAGGAGTTGTCGTCTTTGAACCAAATACTTTTTTTGTTGTCTTGTTCAAAAAAACTTGGCCAACCACAACTGCTAACGAATTTTTGGTCGGATTTGAAAAGTTTCAAACCACAAGCTGCGCAGTAATAAGTGCCTTTGGTTTCGCTTTTCCACATCGTACCGGTGAACGCTCTTTCGGTATCCGCTTGACGAGCTACCGCATACAGATCGGGTGGCAATACTTTGCGCCATTCTTCATCGGATAAAACCAATTTTGAAGTATCGGTATTCGAATAATAAGGGTTTTCAGGTTTTGAAATTACATTTTCCATAGCAGTATTTTTGGTTTTTGTAGCATTGTTTTGCGCGCAAGCATAGAAAGTAAACAGCGGCAATAAAATCAGGATATTAACAATGGATTTTGACATAGCAATTGTTTTAAATCGAATACAAATTTACAGCTAAATACGAGTTGAAATGTCTGATAGATTACAAATTATATGGATTTAAGGAAAGTTTAACGGTTGTTCCAGCAGCAGAATTAGGGGCGCTGATTTTTTTTCGTACTTTTGAACGTTTAATAAAAACTATGACAGAAGAGAAAGTAATCTTGGTGAACGAACAAGATGAGCCTATAGGATTGATGAACAAATTAGAAGCGCACGAAAAAGCGGTATTGCATCGTGCCTTTTCCGTTTTTGTATTGAACAGTAAAAACGAAATCATGCTCCAACAGCGCGCACATCATAAATACCATTCGCCTTTGTTGTGGACCAATACTTGTTGTAGTCATCAACGCGATGGGGAAACCAATATTCAGGCCGGAACCCGTCGGTTGTATGAAGAAATGGGTTTTAAAACCGAGTTGAAAGAATTGTTCCATTTTATCTATAAAGCACCTTTTGACAACGGTTTGACCGAGCATGAACTCGATCATGTGATGATTGGATACTACGATGAGGAACCACAAATTAATCCCGAAGAAGTGGAAAGTTGGAAATGGATGTGTATAGAAGCAGTACGACAAGACATGATTCAAAATCCGGATATTTATACGGTTTGGTTTAAAATCATTTTCGACGAATTTTATCATTACTTAGAAGAACATAAAATTTAGGATTTAGGAATTAGGAATCAGGATTTCACCTTTTTCTTAAATCCTTAATCTCAAAATCCTTAATCCTTAATAAAAATGAAAGTCACCGTTTCCCGCAAAGCTCATTTTAACGCTGCCCACCGATTGTATCGCAAAGATTGGTCGATGGAACAAAACGATGCTGTATTTGGAAAGTGCAATAATCCCAATTTTCACGGACACAATTACGAGTTAATAGTTTCGGTTACCGGAGCGATTGATCCCGAAACCGGTTATGTGATTGATGTGAAGATTTTATCAGATTTGATTAAGGAACATATCGAAAATGCCTTCGACCATAAGAATTTGAACTTAGACGTTCCGGAGTTTGCTGACTTAAATCCGACTGCGGAGAACATAGTAGTGGTGATTTGGAACAAATTGCGAAAGTATATAGATGTTGATAAAGACTTAGAAGTGGTTTTATACGAAACCCCAAGGAATTTTGTAACATACAAAGGATAATTATGGCAATTAAAGTCGGCGATAAACTACCTCATTTTACGGCTCTAGACAGCGATGGAAATGCTTTTGATAGTAAGATGTATGACGGAAAATCATTAGTAGTTTATTTTTATCCCAAAGACGATACGCGAGTTTGTACTGAACAAGCTTGTTCTTTCCGAGATCAATACGAAGACTTTAAGGCTTTAGGCGCTGAAGTTGTAGGCGTTAGCAGTGATTCTGTAAAGTCACACCAAAAGTTTGCCTCCCGTTATCGTTTACCTTTTATCTTATTGTCTGACGGCAATAAAAAACTCCGAAAACTATTTGGCGTTCCTAATGATTTATTAGGATTGCTTCCCGGCAGAGTAACTTATGTGGTAGATAAAAACGGTATTGTTCAACTGGTGTTCAATAGTATGTCGGGTAAAATTCACATTCAAAAAGCACTAGGAATTCTTCAAAAAGTTGTTTGATACTGAAAAGTATAAAATAGCATTCGCCTTTGTCTTTTTTTTATCATTCTTTTCAAACAAAAAGACAGATATTTGTAGCAAATCATTCAAAGCATGAAATTTTATCCGTTAGTTTTTGAACCTATTTTAAAAGAAAGAATTTGGGGCGGAACCAAATTGAAAACCTTACTCAACAAACCTATTACTTCTGAAATTACCGGCGAGAGTTGGGAGATTTCTACTGTTGAAAACGATGTTAGTGTTGTAGCTAATGGTGCTTTTGCAGGCAAAACGCTCAATGAGATAATTGATTTCTATCCTGCAGAAATTCTGGGGAATATAGTCTACGCTCGATTTGGCAAGCAATTTCCTTTGTTGTTTAAATATTTAGACGCTCGAGAAGACTTATCTATTCAATTGCATCCGAATGATGAATTGGCAAAAAAACGTCACAATTCGTTCGGAAAAACAGAAATGTGGTATGTGATGCAAGCCGATGACAATGCCCGATTGATTGTAGGTTTCAAAGAAAAATCTTCTCCGGTAGAGTATCTTTCACATCTGAACGATAAAACGTTACTCGATATTTTAGATACCAAAAAAGTGCAATCAGGCGATGTTTTTATGTTGGAAACCGGAACCATTCATGCCATCGGAGCCGGAACAGTCATCGCCGAAATTCAGCAAACCTCTGATATTACATACCGCGTATACGATTTTGATCGTAAAGATGCCAACGGAAATACCCGTGAATTACATGTAGACTTGGCTTTAGAAGCTTTGAATTATGACAAAATCGAAGCCCAGCGCTTTTATGATAAAAACGAAAATACATTTAATACAGTAGTAGATTGCCCGTATTTTACCACTGGCTTTATTCCGTTAAACGGATCGGCCGTTTTTTCTAAAACAAATCACTCTTTTAAGGTGTTGATGGCAGTGGAAGGCGATTTTAGTTTGTTGGTTAATGGTGAATCCTATCATTACAAAAAAGGAAGTACAGTATTACTTCCGGCGGTTATCACTGATTACCAGTTGGACGGACAAGCTTCTGTTTTGGAAATTTCCATTTCTTAGTTGCGGTTCTAAAGATTTGACGTATTTTTGTCGAAATTTTAAAATTACAAGAAAATGGCAAGTGTTAAGAATTTAAAGAAAGACATCAACTTTGTTTTAGGAGATATTATCGAAGCGGTATACATTTATGAAATGACTACCACCGGAAAACCTTCTGAACATACCAATGCGATCATAGACGAAGCCATCGCTTCTTTCGATGCTTTGATCACTAAAGTGAACGCTAAAAACGTGGAGAACAAAAAAGCACATTTTAAACAAATCAATGTCGATTTAGAACAAACTGCTAATCAATTGGTTGAAAAAATCAACGCTTTATAGCTATAAAAAAGTGCCAAAATATTTTGGAAATTAAAATTCAAAAAATATATTTGCACTCACATTGAGACGCCGGTGTAGCTCAGCTGGCTAGAGCAGCTGATTTGTAATCAGCAGGTCGTGGGTTCGAGTCCCTCTATCGGCTCAATAAGAAAACCATCACTAACAAGTGATGGTTTTTTGTTTTTACAATATCTCCTTTGAAAACCATTCCTATTTTCTATCTTTGTCGGCTTTTTAAAAAAATAAATCATGTTTGGAAACAAAGTATTGAAAGGAGTTTTCTTAGTAGGACTTGGGGCTACAAGTTATGGGATGTTGGCTACTTTTGTCAAATTGGCCTATGCTGATGTAAGTTCACAAGGATTACACTACACACCTGCTGAAGTGATCACCGCCCAGTTTGTTATTGGAATACTCGTGATTTTAGGGATTACCTTGTTTCAGAAAAATAGAAAAGGCAATACTGCCGTAAAACCTTCAGCGGTTGATATCAAAAAGTTGTTGATTTTAGGAACATCTACCGGATTAACCAGTATTTTTTATTATTTGGCTGTTAAGTATATTCCGGTTTCAATAGGTATCGTTTTGTTAATGCAAACCGTTTGGATGGGTGTGGTTTTAGAAATGGTATTAGACAAAAAAAAACCTTCCAATATCAAAATTATTTCGGTATTTGTGGTACTGTTCGGCACCGCTTTGGCCACTAAATTATTTTCAGGAAACTTTGAACTCGACTGGCGCGGAATTGTATTAGGTCTTTTAGCCGCGGCTTCGTTTACCACAACCATGTATGCGGCTAATAAAGTAGCAACATCAGTGTCGTCGGCAGAGCGTAGTTTGTATATGTTGTTGGGCGGCGCAGTAGTAGTTTTATTTTTTGCTTTATTTACACAACACACACCTTTCAACTTTGATATTTTCTACAAATGGGGCATTTTGATAGCGCTCTTCGGGAC
The DNA here is from genome assembly GCA_044338435.1 of Flavobacterium sp. Taxonomy (GTDB): domain Bacteria; phylum Bacteroidota; class Bacteroidia; order Flavobacteriales; family Flavobacteriaceae; genus Flavobacterium. The sequence continues at coordinate 5,687 of JBIIXM010000085.1, forward strand.
GGTTATTCCACCTATGTTACTTAATGCCGGCTTTCCTTTAACCGGAATTGGTTTGGGTAGTATCGTTTCGGCTTTAGAGTTACCGGTTTCGGTGATGATGGCGTTTGTACTGCTGCATGAAACGGTTGTTTTTTCTCAATGGATAGGCATCGTTTTAATTATTTTAGCTATAGTCATGATGAATGTCAATTGGCAAAAAAAGCTAAAAAGCTAAAGGTTTTGCTTTCCATAAAGGAGTAATGTCTTAGAGGAGTATTGACTACTTATTAATAAAGATAAAGGTGTTTTTTAAACTATTTTTCTCTTTATTTTTGTGAGATGAATTCACTTTTCCCAACCGAAAAAATCAGCTTCAAAGTACCCGATGCGGAAATCGAGTATTTCCCCGGTTTTTTTAACACCGATAAAGCGGCAAAGCTTTTCAAGCAACTACAAAGCGACATTCCGTGGCAGCAAGATGATATCACGGTTTTTGGGAAAACCCATCCGCAACCTCGATTGACGGCACTTTTCGGCAATGAAGGAAAGCCGTATTCTTATTCCAATATCGTAATGCAACCCCATCCGTGGAATCCGTTGTTGGTTTATATCAAAGACGAGATAGAAGCGATTTGCGGAACGCAGTTTACCACAGTTTTACTCAATTATTACCGTGATGGTAAAGACAGTAACGGTTGGCATGCCGACAACGAAAGGGAATTGGGTCGCAATCCGGTGATTGCCTCAGTAAGTTTCGGAGCAGAGCGCGTCTTTCATTTGCAACACAATACTATCAAAGAACAAAAACTCAAAATTACCTTAGAGCACGGCAGTTTGTTGTTGATGAAAGGAACAACGCAGCATTTCTGGAAACATCAAATTCCAAAAACTACCAAG
>JBIIXM010000086.1:0-6557 GCA_044338435.1 Flavobacterium sp.
GTACTGTTGTCGAAGTTTTGTACGATTTCGTTACCGTTAAAATCAATGTAGCTGAAATCACCGTCTGTTTCATTGTAGAAGAAGTTGAAGTTGCTGTTCAATTTCCACCATTTGTAAGGAGAATAATTTAGGGTGAATTCAAATCCGGTTCTGTACTCGGTAGCCAAGTTGATAGGGGAACTGATAATAATAGGAATACCGTTTTGGAAATCGCCACTTTCTCTGCGAACAAATTGGAACGCACCGGTAGTTTTGTTTCCGTACAATGAAGTGTTAAAAGTGAGTTTGCTCCAACGTTTGATGTAACCAATATCGACTGCATCGGTAAATGCCGGATCTAAATCGGGATTCCCTACAAAAATATTTACGTTACTTGATAGGTTGTTGAACGGATTCAATTGACGGCCTCTTGGGCGTTGGATACGGCGACTGTAACTAATAGACGCGCTGGTTTGTTCACCCAATTCGTAAGTAAAAAAGGCACTAGGGAAGAAGTTGTCGTATTTTTTGTTGTTGAAGTCGCTGGTGGCCAATTGGTTGACTTCGATATTGGAATCTTCCCAACGCATTCCTAACAAGAATGAGAATTTTTTGATTTTAGTACCGTAGCTGGTGTACAAAGCATTCACGTATTCTTTGTATTCCAATATGTTGGTGAATTGCGGAAACGGAACACCGTTAGTTACCACACTGTAGTCGCTGATATTTTTTAAGAATTCGCCTTTGTAACCAAACTCAATCTGACTTCCTTTGGCAAACGGATACACATAATCGGTTTGGATCAAATTGCGGTTTTGTTTTTGCAGGTTGGTGGTTTCGTCTAAGGTTACAATAGGTGTATTGGTAGCAGCATCGGTAATAAAGGCGATGTTTTCATCTGTATTTTTAGAAAACGAACCGTCAATGGTAAGTTTGTGGCCCTCTTTTTTGAAGTTTTTAGTAAAGTTGGTGGTGTATTCTATGTTTTTGCTCTTACTGTCCTCTGCGTTGATACGATTTCTTTCGTATTGGTAGGCAAAGTTTACATCGTAGTATTTTTGTAATACATCGTCTATGTTATTTCCGCTGTTTCTTCTGTAATTTACAGTATTGGTCCAAGTTAGGCTTTCGCTTAAAAACCAATCGAATCCAAAATTTCCGTTATAAGATTTGTTAGCTCTTTCATTTTCGCGGGTTTCGTACATGTAATCACGAGTAGAATTGTCGTCGTTTAAATATCTCGAATTGGTTAAGGCATTTCCGGGATTTTCTCTCTGGCTGTAACCTTGCGTAGTAAACAAGTTGAACTCTTTGGTTTTGTAGTTTACAGTGCCGCTCACACCATTGTTTTTAGGATATCCTGTAGTTCCGATAAAGGTTCCGTTGATGCCTTGGTTTTTACCTTTTTTCAAGATGATGTTAAGCAAACCGCCACCACCTTCAGCGTCGTAACGTGCAGATGGATTGGTAATTACTTCTACTTTTTCAATAGCATCGGCCGGAATTAATCGCAATGCTTCGGTAATGTTAATGGCACTGGAAGGACGACCATCAATTAAAATTCGAACGTTGTCATTGCCTCTTAAACTCACGTTTCCTTCTACGTCAACAGAAACAGAAGGAATGTTATCTAATACATCACTAACCGTTCCGCCTTTGACCATTAAGTCTTGTCCAACGTTGTAAACTTTTTTATCCAGTTTAATCTCTACGGTAGTTTTTTCGGCTCTAACCACGACTTCGTTGAGTTGCGTAGCATCTTCCTCCAAGGCGATAGTACCTAAATTGGTACTTTCGTTGAGGCGTTTTTGTTTGATTTCGTTAGGTTTAAAAGAAATGAATTCGATGATGATATCGTAGACACCGGCACTGGCTTCTACATTAAAGTTTCCTTTGTTGTCGGTAATTCCACCAAAAACGGTTTTTGGATTCTGAGTATTTTTTAAGGTGATTGTTGCGTATTCTAATGGAAGTTTACTGGTTTTTTCCACCACATTTCCGGTAATGATTACTTTGGCTTTTCCGGCATTGGGTTGGGCAAAAGTGGCAATAGAAAGACAACATAAAATTAGGGCAGTGATAATTTGAATTTTTTTCATCTAAATGTTTTTGATTCATGCTTAAGAGTGCAAAAATACGCTTTGGTTTAAGTGACAATTCCCAAATCTTTGTTAAAAGTAATGCGATTTTTCAGATGATTTTTTGCAGCTTTTCAAGATCTCGTCCAATAATTGCTTCGTTGTTTTTAATCACAATTGGTCGTTCAATCAGAATAGGATGCTCGCTTAGTGCTTTAATTATTTCGTGGTCTGTAAGCGACTTATTTTTATAGTTTTCAATCCAAATTGTTTCTTTTTGGCGAACCAATGCCAAGGGTTTTATGTCGAGTTTTTGTAACAACTCTTTGATTTCTACTTCTGATAAAGGTTTTTGCAAATAAGGGATGATTTCAAAATCTTGGTTGGCTTCGGTTAAAAAAGCCAGACAGTTTCTCGATTTTCCGCAGCGTGGATTGTGAAGGACTTGTAACATATTTTTTGACGCAAAGTAATAGATATTTGTATAAATGAAGTAATTTAGGCGAAATTAAAATTTTAAGATTTATGTTTTTAGAAAACAAGGATAATGTCTCTAAGTCGGCGCTCAAGTACTTGTTGGGTTTTGTCGTAATCAGTTTGTTTTATATTTTAGGTCAGATTCCGTTTGGCGTTGCTGTAGTGACTAAGGCCATGTCGTCCGGTAAAGGTATGCCAACTACCGAGGCCGATATGATGAACGTCTTTAGTCCCAATGTAACCTTGGCTTTGATGCTACTCATTTTTGTCAGCACAATGATTGGAATCATCTTAGTGGTGAAATACATTCACAAATTGAGGATGATTGACATTACTACTACTCGGGCCAAAGTCGATTGGAAACGTATTTTTTTCAGTTTCGCATTGTGGAGTGTTATGAGTGCTGTTTTGACTATAGCTTCTTATTTTGGAAATCCTGAAGATTTTGTGGTTAATTTTAAACCGATTCCTTTTCTCATTTTAGTGTTTATTTCTTTTACATTGTTGCCAATACAAACCAGCGCAGAAGAATATATTTTCAGAGGGTATTTGATGCAAGGATTAGGATTGTTGGCCGGTAACCGTTGGTTTCCTTTGGTTATCACTTCTGTGATGTTTGGTTTGATGCACATTATGAATCCCGAAGTGGAGAAAATGGGTTACATTATTATGATTTATTATATCGGTACCGGATTTTTCTTGGGTATTGTTACCTTGATGGATGAAGGTATGGAGTTAGCGCTCGGGTTTCATGCGGCTAATAATATCGTTACGGCTTTGTTGGTGACCTCAGAATGGTCGGCGCTGAAGACCGAATCGGTTTTTAAAGACATTTCGACGCCTTCTGTTGGCTTTGAAGTTTTGGTGCCTGTGCTGATTATTTTTCCTTTGGTATTATTTGTTTTCAGTAAAAAATACAATTGGATAGACTGGAAAGGAAAACTTACCGGAGATATCCAAACTCGAATTGTTCCATCCTCTATAAATTCTGATGATCATGTATAATCCAACTTACGAAAATGTTCACAACCAGTTCAAGTTGAATGGCTTTCATTTGAACCGAGAAGACTTGTGTCGTGTGGCTTACAGCTTTATTAAAGAAGGCGAAGATTTTGAAAAACCGGTAGGTGATTTTTTATTGGATTGGTTCGATGACAAACCTTATATCGAAATGCAAACCTCCGGGACTACAGGGACGCCTAAGTTAATATCTGTCAGCAAGCAAGCCATGGTTGAATCGGCATTAGCAACCGGTGATTTTTTTGAATTACATCCCGGCGATAAAGCTTTACAATGCTTGCCGGTTAAATACGTAGCGGGAAAAATGATGCTGGTTCGTGCCATGATTTTGGGGTTGGATTTAGAATTTGTAGCGCCAAGTTCACATCCGTTAGACCATGTTGATATGGACTTTGATTTTGTGGCTATGGTGCCGTTACAAGCACAAAATTCGTTATCCGAACTCAAAAGAGTCAAAAAGATGATAGTTGGTGGTGCTGCAGTTAATAAAAATTTGGAAAAGCAATTATTGCAATTGCCAACTCAAGTTTACGAAACCTATGGTATGACCGAAACAATTACGCATATTGCTGCCCGAAAATTAGGAGAAAAGGCCTTTATGGTTTTACCTGGCGTAACCATTTCTTACGATGACCGAAACTGTTTGATGATTCACGCACCGCGTATTTCCGATGAAGTAATAGTTACCAATGATTTAGTAGAATTGCTCAACGAAAATCAGTTTGTTTTTGTGGGTAGAGTCGATAACGTCATCAACAGTGGTGGCATTAAATTGATTCCGGAACAAATAGAGGAGAAGTTGTCGCACCAATTGACACAACGATTTTTCATCGCTTCTAAACCCGATACAGAATTGGGAGAGAAAGTGATCTTGGTTATAGAAGGCGAGGCCTTTGATTTGGCCGATGAACTTTACAAAAGCTTAGACAAATACGAAAAGCCCAAAGAAGTTGTTTTTGTGCCTAAGTTTAAAGAAACGGCAACCGGAAAAATCATGCGAAAAGAATCGCTTCAATAATAAAAAACGCACTATACCAGTGCGTTTTTTTTAGGGTTAAGTTTCCCTCTTATTTTTGCATTTTGAAGTAATAATCAGCTGAGTGTTTGCCGCTGCCGTAAACCGTGTAAAACATACTCAGTCCTAAAGTTAAGGTCGACAGCAAAAGATTCAGCGCATTCATATCGCCTAAAAAATTAATCAATACGGCTCCGACTAAAATTGGCAATTGCGCAAGTAAAGCCCATCGCGTCAGCAATCCGATCATAATCATAATGCCGCCCATGATGTGCGCCGAAGCTACATAGTGAAACGCAAACATACCGCCCAAAAAATTACTGGCCGGTGCTATCAAATCTTCAAACGCTCCGCTGTTACCAATAAAGGAAGTCCCTTTGTAAAATAAAAAGATGCCTAATAAAATTCGCAAAGCATCAAACCAAATGGTAGAATGAGCATTGGCCCATTTGTTCAAACCTTTTACTGAAGTATCCATAATAACTGTGTTTAAAGTTTAGTCTAATTTACTAATTATTAGTTAGATACGTTTCGGTTTTAGCTTTTTTTTATAAACGTTTGTATTCGATAAAGAATTGATTGGTTTTCGGAGTTACATCGATTATGTTTTTCACCTTCACTTTTGTAGTATTCCAAGAACTGCTGGCTTGGATTCTGATAGATTTGTTTTTGTAAATCAAGTCAACCGGCATGGTAAAATTATCATTCACATTAGTCCATTTAGCGGCTAATTTTCCTTCTACAATTTTTAATTCCAATTTAGGGATAGTTGTTTTTTGCAAATAATGATTGAAAATAGGTGTTAGGTTTATGCCACTCTCTTTATTGAAAAATGCAATCACTGTTGGTGTATCAATGATTTGGTGCTTGAAGGTAGTGGCATAATCGAACAGCAGTTTCCACCATTTTTCATCATTGTTAATCACATGACGCAAAGTGTTCAATAACAAAGCGCCTTTCGGATACATGTCTCCCGAACCTTCATTATTTACTCCGTAATTCCCTATTATTGGTCTGTCGTTTTTAACATTCTTTTTCAATCCATTGGCATAAGTCATGGCTTTTTCATAGCCTTGTTGGCATTCCACATAAACGATTTCGGAGTATTGGGTAAATCCTTCGTGAATCCACATATCGGCTATGTCTTTAGAGGTAATGCTGTTGCCAAACCATTCATGTCCTGTTTCGTGGATGATGATAAAATCGAAAGACAGTCCAACTCCAGTTCCGGATAAGTCACTTCCTAAATAGCCTTTTAAGTATTTATTTCCGTAAGCTACAGCGCTTTGATGCTCCATACCTAGATAAGAAGTTTCGACTAACTTATAGCTGTCATTGGCAAAAGGATAGGAGCCGAATTTACTTTGAAAACAATCCATCATCGGTTTTACTTCTTCAAAATGAACTTTGGCTTTGGCTTCATTTTCCCGTAAAACATAGTAATCCAAATCCAAGCCTTTGTAGTTTTCATGCAGTAACACATAATCACCTACATTCACCGTAACGTCATAAGTGTTGATAGGATTTTTTACTTCCCAATCCCAGCGGGTGTAACCGTTTTTCAAATCTTCTGAGCCCAAAAATCTCCCGTTGGAAACATTCATCAGTCCGTTGGGTACAGCAACTTTTATAATAGCGCCATAGTCCGGTTCATCGGTTTGGGTATCTTTTACCGGATACCACAAACTGGCTCCGGTGCCTTGAACAGCAACGCCTATCCAATCTTTACCATTACTGTCTTGTTTATATACAAAACCACCATCCCAAGGTGCATGACGTGCGACAGTTGGTTTTCCGGAATAATAGAATCGAATGGTTTTTTCCGTGGTCTCTTTCTGAATTGGCTTTTGAAAGTTGATAAAAACCGCATTGAATTCCCGTGAGTAGTTGAGTTTTTTATTTTGATAAATGATACTGTCAACTTGCATGTTTTCAAACAAATCTACTTGAATGGTCGAAGTGATTTCAACGGTTTTGAAAGTGATGTC
>JBIIXM010000087.1:0-6486 GCA_044338435.1 Flavobacterium sp.
ATGCCTTTTACTTACAATGCTGTTATTATTTAAAGAAGTTTTATGATTTAGAAGCCTTTGCCTTGTTGAGAAAATGTTATTAACAGTCGGGCAGTTTTTGCCGATAGTCTGAAATAGTTTTAGTTAATTTGTGCTTCTATGAACAAGCAGCATCAAGTCATTTTATCATTAGGCACCAATCAGGGCAATCGTCTCGAAAATATTGAACGTTGTATTGATTGTTTGCACAAAGAAATTGGCACTATTATTCGGGTTTCCAAGCTTTACGAGACACCTTCGTGGGGTTTTGAAAGCGCGCCTTTTTACAATTGTGCAGTAATTATGAATACCCATAAATCGGCACATCAGATTTTGGAGGAAGTGCTGTTGTTGGAAGAAGCTTTGGGCAGAGTTCGAGAAGCTCTTGAAGGTTACCAAGCCCGAATGATTGACATTGATGTAATCGCTTTTGATGAGGAAATCATCGCTTCCGAAAAGTTACAAGTGCCACATCCTGAAATGCAAAACCGTTTGTTTGTGTTGTTGCCGATGCGCGATTTAAACTTGGATTGGCGTCATCCGATTCTACAAAAATACTTGCACGAATTATTGGTATTGTCCGAAGACAAAAGCAATTGCAAAGTGGTGCAAAATTTGGAAATACCAATAGCCAAAATCAAGTTAGATCATTTCAATTACATCGCTATAGAAGGTAATATCGGTGCCGGAAAAACCACCTTGACCAACAAACTAGCTGAGGATTTTAATGCGAAAACCGTATTGGAACGTTTTGCCGATAATCCGTTTTTGCCTAAGTTTTACGATGATCAGAGTCGCTATGCGTTTCCGTTGGAAATGTCATTTTTGGCTGATCGTTACCAACAAATTTCTGATGACTTGGCTCAGTTCGATTTGTTTAAGGATTTTATTGTAGCCGATTATCATATTTTCAAATCCTTAATTTTTGCGAAAGTAACTTTGGCGGAAGATGAATTTCGTTTGTACAAAACGATGTTTGATATCATTTACAAAGAAATGCCGAAGCCCGATTTATACATCTATTTGTACCAAAGTACTGAGCGACTTTTGGCCAACATTAAAACCCGAGGCAGAAGTTACGAGCAGGAAATTCCGGCAGAATATTTGGAAAAAATCAACAATGGTTATTTGGATTATATCAAGTCGCAAAAAAACCTCAATGTCTTAATTATTGACGTAACCAATCGCGATTTCTTAAACAATCAGGAAGACTATGTGTTTGTATTGGAAGAAATCCGCAATAAGATACAGTAGTTAGCGTTTCATAGCAAAATGTCCTTTGGTTTCGGGCATCATTCCTTCGATTTTAGCCACAAACCAATAATCTGTTGAAGGTAAGAGTTGTCCGTTATAAGTGCCGTCCCATGAAGGATTGGAACTATTTAAGACAGTAATCAACTTTCCGAAACGATCAAAAATGGTTACTTCAGCATTGTTAAAATACGACATGCCTTTAATGTACCAGCGGTCGTTTATTCCGTCGTTATTTGGCGTAAAAAAAGCAGGAATTGAAATCACCACAAAAGGTTTTCGGTCATCACCACATTGGTTTGGTTCTATAACATAAGCCATGTACAATCCGCCTTCGGTTACAGTAAAGGAATTGGAGTTTTGATAGTTAACTCCGTCCAAAGAATACAAAAAATTTCCGTTTTGAACGGTGTTAATGGTAACTACCAAATCGTTGGTGGTTACAGATGAAATTACAGGATCAGGGTTGTAAACCAAGGTAAAATTTTTGGTTTTCGAACAGCTTTCCGGGGCGGGCGTTGTAACGGTTACTGAGTAATTCGTTTGCCCGTCAGATACAATACTCTGACTGGTAGCGCCATTTGACCATAAGTATGTCATGCCTGGATTTCCTGCATCTAAAGGTATGGTATCGCCTTCGCAAAGTGAAATAGTTTCATCTGCTAAAATCGGGTTAGGATAAACATCAATAACAACCGCAACTCTGTCTGACAAACAACCGTTAAAATCAGCTTGAGCATAATAAGTAGTGTCCTGATTGATGTTGGGAACTAAAAAGTTGGTGCCTAAAAAAATGGGACTGGTACTGGTCAGGCTGTCATACCAAAATAAGATGCCGGCTGAGGTTTGTACTTCAATCACTTCAAAGCTTTCCTCACACATGGCATAAGGCGAAGTGTAGGTTAATTGCGGTTTCGGTATTACCGAGGCTGTTACAGCTGTTCTCGTTCCCGTTGTACAACCACTTAAAAAAGCATTGGCATAAAACACAGTAGTTGCACTAATCGGTGGAGTTGTAAAAGAGTTGCCACTGCCTAAAAAGTTTCCGCCTGTAGGCGCGTCATACCAATTCACCGTTCCTGTATTGGCTGTAGCTTGTAACAAAACAGTTCCGTTACCACAACGGGTGGCTGTTACTGTTGAAGTAATAGAGGCAATGGTCATAGTTGTGCTGGTGGCGATGTTTAAAACAGGGTCGCCCGGCATACCACCATATTCTACAATATAGCCTTTAGGTTGGTAATCTCCACTGGAAGAGCCGGTATTAGATAAATCGTTCCAAGAGCCGGGAATGCCTACGCCTGGAGCAGTTACGTGAGCATAATCTTCATCGCCTGAACTATTGGGTTCGCCGGTGTTCCAAAAAGCATAGTTTGGGGTGAATCCTGTAAAATTCCCGTTCCAAAACACAGTGCCGTTTTCCGGACCTGTCATCCATCGCCAAATGCCTTCGGTTTGTTCGTCGCTACCACCAATCCATCCGGCGCCTGTAGTTTGTTCTCCGGCTATTTGTGCTTCTTCTGCCGAAATTATCGTGGCTAAATAGCCTTGGAGTCCGTAATAAGTACTGTTTTGTGCTGCTATTTTGGCTGCCGACCATGTAATACCGATGTTAGGGATGTACAAATAATAGTGTCCGTTAGACGGAAGGTAATTGGCTTGTCCGACAGAAATGGAAAAGTTTCTAATTCCCGAGGGATTGGCTGCGCTTGATGAGAACTCTACGTCTTTGATGGCAGCAATCAGTTCTATGTAAGTAGGTTCTCCGCTAACGCCACTTAGTGAAAGTGTTCCGGTTGTGGGATTCCATAAAGTTGTGATGTTAGGGTGTGTGCCCGTTAAGGTCAGCAAGTCTTCCCCAAGTGCATAACCCGAAGAAATTTGGATGTAAATGGCATCAATACCGGTGTCATCGGGATCTGTGATGGTCATATTGGTCACAATTTTCATGGAGGTTCCTGGACAGTAAATCTGGTTTCCGGTAGCTATGAGTGTCGGGGCGACATTAGTTATGGGTTGAAATAGAGCAGTGCTTACACGAGCTGAGTAGCCGTAATTTGAGAGGCAAAGTAAAATTATCCAAAATAGAAAGATGCTCTTTTTCATTTTATAAAAGTAAAGAAAAGACTATAAGTTGAAGTATGAAATTTTCTTAAAAGGATGTTAATAGCTTAACTTTTGAAATAAATCCCAAACCACAATTCCGGTACTCACAGAAATGTTGAGTGAATGTTTTGTCCCTAATTGCGGAATCTCGATAGCGCCGTCACAAAGGGCAATAGCTTCCTGAGAAACTCCATAAACTTCATTACCAAAGACTAAGGCGTAGTTTGTTTCCTTTTCAACTTTGAAATCTTGCAAAAAAACAGCCTTTTCTACTTGCTCAACGGCAAAAACTTTTACTTGCTCTTTTTTTAATTGCGCAATCACTTCCGTAACGTTTTTTTGGTATTCCCAAGCTACCGTTTCGGTCGCTCCTAAAGCTGTTTTGTGGATTTCTTTGTGCGGCGGCGTTGCCGTAATACCACACATGAAAATTTTTTCAATCAAAAAAGCATCAGCTGTTCGGAATACAGAGCCAATATTGTGCAAACTACGGATATCATCTAATATAATGATGATTGGTGTTTTTTCGGCTTGCTTAAAGTCGGTAACCGATTTGCGTTCTAATTCTTTGTTTTCGAGTTTTCGCATTTTTTCTGATTTAAATATTCGACTTTAGGTCACGGACGGCAAAGATATTCAAAAAAAAAGTCCCGACTGATCGGGACTCTTTCGAATTTATAATTAAGTACAATTAACTTTTTGTAGGCTCAACTTTTGGTTCAGCTGGTAATACATTTCCTTTGATAGTCAAAACTTTAGTTTCTTGACCTACTGCGTTTGATTTTACAGTTACCGTTTTAGTAAAAGGTTGTCCGGCTCTTGAAGTATCATATTTTACTCCAATTACACCTCTTTCTCCCGGTTGGATTGCTTTGTCCGGTTTTGAAGGTACAGTACAACCACAAGATCCTTGAGTGCTTTCGATAATAAGAGGCTTAGTACCGTTGTTTACGAATACGAATTCTCTTTTTCCGTCAGAATTGGCAGGAATTGTACCGTAATCGATTGTTTCGTTTTCAAATAACATTCCAGGTCCGTCCACTTTTGGAGTTTCTGTTTTAGCTGCTGGTTTTGCAGCTGCTTTTTTGGCTTGAGCATTGGCAGAGGTAACGCCAAAAGCTACTAAGGCAGCAAGTAAAATTATTTTTTTCATCTTATTATATTTTAAGTTTCTAAAGCAAATCTATTTAAAATTTGAAACCCTGTCTTTTTTTTTGCCTTAATATTAAATTAATTTTTTTTAGCCGGCTATTCGCCCTAAATTTTTAAATTCGCTATCTTATTTATTTAAAACCAAATTACATTGTCAGCCAAAGAAAGCAAAACTAAAGAAAGTAAAGTCAAAGAAACCCCTTTGATGAAGCAGTACAACGAGATCAAAGTAAAGTATCCCGATGCCTGTTTATTATTCAGAGTAGGCGATTTTTATGAGACTTTTGGTGAAGATGCGATTCGGGCATCTAAAATTTTGGGGATTGTTTTAACCAAAAGAGGCGCAGGATCTGACAGCGAAACTGCCTTGGCCGGATTTCCGCATCATTCTCTAAATACGTATTTGCCTAAATTGGTAAAAGCCGGTCTTCGTGTGGCGATTTGCGACCAGCTCGAAGATCCGAAAATGACTAAAACGATAGTAAAACGAGGTGTGACCGAATTGGTAACTCCCGGAGTAGCGATGAACGATGAGGTTTTGCAAGCCAAATCCAATAACTTCTTGGCTTCTGTCTATTTTAGCAAACGCCAGTTAGGTGTCGCTTTTTTGGATGTTTCTACCGGCGAGTTTTTAACGGCACAAGGCAATGAAGAGTATATTGATAAGCTACTGCAGAATTTCAGCCCGAGCGAGATTCTGATTCAGAAAAATACCAAAGCCCAATTTAAAACGGCTTTCGGAGAAGATTATAATGTCTTTTATTTGGAAGATTGGGTGTACAAGCAAGACTATGCCGTCGAAACGTTACAAAATCATTTTCAAACCAATTCTTTAAAAGGTTTCGGGGTTGAAGAATTGCAGGACGGCATTATTGCTTCCGGCGCTATTCTTTATTATTTGTCCGAAACCCAGCACAATAAAATCCAACATATCACCAACATTCAACGCATAGCTGAAGACGCTTATGTTTGGATGGATCGTTTTACCATTCGGAATTTAGAGTTGTACCACAGTCATTCGCAAAATGCAGTCACGCTTTTGGATGTGATTGACAGAACGCTTTCGCCAATGGGTTCGCGATTGTTGAAACGTTGGTTGGCATTGCCTTTAAAAGAGGTCAACAAGATAAAAGGTCGCCATGAAGTGGTTTCGTATCTCAAGGAAAATCAGGAAATCCTTCAAAAGATCCAATACCAAATCAAACAAATTTCCGATTTAGAGCGCTTGATTTCCAAAGTAGCTACCGGAAAAATTTCGCCTCGTGAAGTCATTTATTTAAAAGAATCGTTAGATGCCATCATTCCGATAAAAACCATTGCGTTGGAAAGTAAGCAAGAAGCGGTTCGTGTTATTGGTGATAATTTGCATGCCTGCGATTTATTGCGAGAGAAGATCAAATCAACTTTGAACCAAGAGGCACCTGTGTCTATTGCTAAAGGAAATGCTATTGCGGTGGGTGTTCATCCTGAGTTGGATGAGTTGAGAAGCATTGCGTTTTCGGGTAAAGAATACCTGGAAGGTATAGAGGCCAGAGAATCGGAAAGAACCGGTATTTCATCGCTTAAAATATCGTTCAACAATGTCTTTGGTTACTACATTGAAGTTCGAAATACGCACAAAGACAAAGTGCCTGCAGAGTGGATTCGAAAACAAACTTTAGTCAATGCCGAAAGATATATAACCGAAGAATTAAAAGAATACGAAACCAAAATTCTCGGTGCCGAAGAAAAAATCCACCAAATTGAAAGCCATTTGTTTGAACAATTGGTGATTTGGATTGGTACTTACATCAAGCAAGTACAGTTGAATGCTAATTTGGTTGCGCAATTGGATTGTTTGACTTCCTTTGCGCAATTGGCTATTGAAAACGACTACGTTTGTCCTATAATTGATGATAGTTACGAGTTGGAAATAACTAATGGTCGACATCCGGTGATTGAAAAGCAGCTGCCGGTTGG
>JBIIXM010000088.1:0-6471 GCA_044338435.1 Flavobacterium sp.
TTGAGATTGTCATTTGCCACTTGATAACCTTCCGTAAAATGTTTCCAAGAAAAAACCACGGCTTTGAGTCGCGGGTTAAATTCTCCTTTGTGGTAATTCTCCGAATAGTCGGAATAGTATTCTTCCGGATAGATGAGAATTTTGTCAAAAACATCCACCAGATAGCGGCGCATACCAAAAGTCAGCATAATATAAGTTCCGGCAATCAGGGTTTGCATTTTGTAGGTAACAGGTGCTTCACTGCGAGAAATAAACGCATATTTTTCGGTAAAAGAAGCCAAACGATGGTGAAAATAAGTCTTGTGCTTGTTGGAAAGCTTACGATAAAAATCGAATTGATTGTGCAGGATTTGTGCTTCCTGAGGTGTTATGGTTTTGCGAGACCAATACCAGTGAATAAACAACGGTCGCTGCCATACCGCAATACTGATATCATCCATTAAAGTGAACAAAAATAATATTACGTAGGAAAAAAGGAAGACCAGAACGAAAAAAATTATTAGGGCAAAAACTACTTCCATTGGCTAAAGATATAAAAAAAGCCCAAGACTAAAATTGAGCAATTTAATGATGAGAAGAGAAATTTTGGGAACCGATATATTGTTAAACTCCGCTTTCATACAAATGGGATTTTGCTGCGCAACATCCCTCAAAGCTCCGCTTTGAAAATACAACAGCCAAGAAAATGCTCAAGCGAGCTTGGACACAAGGATTTTGCTGCGCAACATCCCTCAAAGCTCCGCTTTGAAAATACAATAGCCAAGAAAATGCTCAAGCGAGCTTGGACATTTTCTTGGCTATTGTATTTATTCGTGACCGCGAAGGGATTCGAACCCCCAACCCTCAGAGCCGAAATCTGATATTCTATCCAGTTGAACTACGCAGCCGATTTTAGATGGTTAGACTGCTTAGATTTTTAGATTCAATAGACAAAATCTAAGAAGTCTAACTTTCTAAGTAGTCTAAATAATCTATATTATGCTAATAATTTTTTAACGATAGTAGAAATGGTTTTACCATCGGTTTTACCGGCTAAAGCGGCTGAGGCTTTGCCCATTACTTGTCCCATAGCAGCCATACCTGAAAAACCACCTTCTGCGATAATAGCGGCTACGGCAGCTTCTACCTCGGCTTCGGATAATTGTGCCGGCAAGAATTTCTCGATTACGGCTACTTGTGCCAACTCAGGCTCGGCCAAATCCGGACGGTTTTGTTGTTGAAAAATAGTCGCGCTGTCTTTGCGTTGTTTAACCAAACGTTGCAACAACTTGATTTCTTCATCGGATGATAAAGTATCGCTGGCACCGGCTTCAGTTTTGGCTAAGATGATACCGGATTTGATGGCTCTTAAGGCTTCTAAAGCAACGGTATCTTTGGCTCTCATGGCGTTTTTCATTTCGTCCATGATTTGGGTTTCTAAACTCATATTCAGATTATTAGATTTTTAGAAAGTTAGACTTCTTAGACTTTAATACTCAACCGTTAGCTCTTTAGCCCTGATTGAAGTGGAAATCCTCGAAGAGATTGCAACGGAAAGCAGGAATAGGGATTACTGAAACAGCCCAGGCCATTCGCTTCCAAAAAGCCCTGCGAAGGTAAAAAAATAACCCGAAAATCTCAAGGAAATTTTCGGGTTATGCGATTAGAAAAATGGCAGACTAATCTACGTTATCGTATTTGAGATTAAGAGGAGGAAGTCCGGTGGACTTCAGGTACATGAGCTTTAGCTCAACTCTTATTCCTACTTTTTAATCCACATTGTCATGAAGAAACGAATTGTTGGTACGGATTTGTAAATCGTCGTTACTATCGGTTCCTAAAGACATTCTGGAGTTTGCATTATTGCCGGTGTTGTTTGACAGGTCAACACCTAATCTTTTGTATGCCGGTTCTTTTTCCAACTCCTCAATTCGTGACGGATTGTTGTGGAATTTATAATTGAACTCTTTTAATTTTCTTCTGCGCTCGTCGGCTCTGTGTTTCAAAGTTTCTTCGATAGTCATTTCCATAGGAGATACTTCGTCGAAATAGTTTACTGCTTGCGGCTTTTCGGTTTCCACTTTCATGGTAAAGTTCATCTCTTCTGCGATTGGCTCTTCCACTACTTTAGCAGCGGGTTTAGAGTTCAACAAGTCGTTTTCCAACTCCATGTACTCTTCCAAAGAATATTTGATTACACCGCCTTCGTTGAGTTCAGTTACCGGAACAAATTGTACCGGCTCGTTGACCACAATTTCATTGGCTTCCGACAAATCGAATACGATTTTAGTTTCTTCTAAAGCTTCTACCGTTTCTATTTTTTCGAAAACAGGCGTTGCGGCCGGCATGTCGAAAGTGAAAGTAATTTGCTCTTCTTCCACAACATTGGTTGGTTCTACTACGTCCATGGCTTTTACTTCCGGAGTGGTAACTTTGAAATCGATATCTTTAATAGGAGAAACGATTTCGAAAGTCACGTCTAAGTTGCGGATAAACTGGTTCATGGCAATCAACTCATTTTCATTGATAGCCGCCGGAGTTTCAACCACAGGCGCTTGAATTTCTTCTTCAATCAATTCGAATACGATTTTCTCTTCCGGGGTTTCCGCTTTAGGTGTATCAACTATATTTTGGAATACTTCCACAGGTTTTTGCGTTAAGTCGCGTACCAATTTTTGGTCGTCTTCCAAGGCGTGAACAATTTTCTTAACTTCTGTATTAACGATACCGTTTTGTTGTTCTACATTGAAACCGGTAGCAATAATGGTTACCGCAATGGCTTCACCCAAGCTTTCGTCTTCGCCAACACCCATGATGATGTTAGCGTTGAAGCCGGCTTCGGTTTGGATATGATCGTTGATTTCTCCGATTTCGTCAATGGTAATTTCGTTAGAGCCTGAAACGATAAGCAACAATACGTTTTTAGCTCCGGTGATTTTATTATCGTTTAACAAGGGAGAATCCAAAGCCGTGATGATGGCTTCTTTGGCACGGTTATCACCGGTAGCCACAGCTGAACCCATAATAGCAGTACCGCTATTGGACAATACCGTTTTAGCATCTTTTAAGTCGATGTTTTGCGTGTAGTGGTGCGTAATTACTTCTGCGATACCGCGAGAGGCTGTAGCCAACACTTCATCGGCTTTAGAGAATCCGGCTTTGAAACCTAAGTTTCCGTACACTTCTCTTAATTTGTTGTTATTGATAACAATCAAAGAATCAACTTGTTTTCTTAATTTTTCAACGCCTAACAACGCTTGTTCCGAACGTACTTTTCCTTCAAATTGGAATGGAATAGTCACGATTCCCACAGTAAGAATATCTCTTTCTTTGGCCAATTGAGCAATTACAGGAGCAGCACCAGTTCCGGTTCCACCACCCATACCGGCAGTGATGAATACCATTTTGGTATTGCTGTCCAACATTTTTTCAATATCGCCCACACTTTCCAAAGCCGATTGGTGTCCTACGTCGGGGTTAGCGCCTGCGCCAAGACCTTCGGTTAGGTTCACTCCTAACTGAATTTTGTTAGGTACCGGACTGTTTTGCAATGCTTGTGAGTCGGTGTTACATACAATGAAATCTACACCTTTGATTCCTTGTTTGAACATGTGATTGATAGCGTTACTTCCGCCGCCACCAACACCGATTACTTTGATCACATTTGATTGATTCTTTGGTAAATCAAATGAGATGCTTCCAAATTCTGAGTTGCTTATCATACTATTTTGGTGTTAGGTATTTATTCTATTATTCTTTACTCTGCGTTATCTAAAAAATCTTTGATCTTGTCTACATAGCGATCAAAGAAGGAGCGCTTGATTTGCTTTTCTGTTTCGCGCTCTGCCGGTTTTTCAAATTCCACCGGTTGCTCAATGGCTGCGACCACCTCTTCTTTCGGTTCGAAGACCGGTTGTTGTGGTGCAGTTTTCGGGGCTTCGGCTACTACTTCTTTCAGCTCTATTTTGTAGGCGCTGTTAGAGTTGTTTTCGATGCTGTTCATCACCAATCCAACTGCGGTAGCA
This sequence comes from Flavobacterium sp., assembly GCA_044338435.1. Taxonomy (GTDB): domain Bacteria; phylum Bacteroidota; class Bacteroidia; order Flavobacteriales; family Flavobacteriaceae; genus Flavobacterium. The sequence continues at coordinate 4,005 of JBIIXM010000088.1, forward strand.
AATAACGGACTGGAGATTTCTTCGCCCGAGTTACCGGCTAAATGTTCGTTAGGATAACCTATTCGGGTATCCATTCCGGTAATGTATTCCACCAATTGCTTGATGTGTTGGAGCTGTGAACCGCCACCGGTTAACACGATTCCGGCAATTAATTTTTTGCGTGGATCTTCGTGTCCGTAAGCTTTGATTTCCGTGAAAACCTGTTCTATAATTTCCACTACTCTGGCGTGGATAATTTTTGATAAATTTTTAAGCGAAATCTCTTTCGGATCTCTGCCTCTAAGGCCTGGAATAGAAACTATTTCGTTGTCTTTATTTTCACCCGGCCATGCAGAACCGAATTTTACTTTCAATAATTCGGCTTGTTTTTCAATAATCGAGCAACCTTCCTTGATGTCATCTGTAATAACATTTCCGCCGAAAGGGACCACTGCGGTATGGCGAATAATGCCGTCTTTAAAGATGGCCAAATCTGTGGTTCCACCTCCAATATCGATTAAAGCTACACCGGCTTCTTTTTCTTCCTGACTCAAAACCGCATCGGCAGAAGCCAATGGCTCTAAAGTCAAGCCCGACAATTCGATACCGGAACTTTGAATACATCTGCCCACATTTCTGATGGAAGACGCTTGTCCGACTACCACGTGGAAGCTGGCTTCCAAGCGAGCGCCGTACATTCCGATAGGTTCTTTGATCTCGGTTTGTCCGTCAATTTTAAATTCTTGCGGCAATACATGGATGATTTCTTCGCCCGGCAACATGGCCAATTTGTTAACTTGGTCGATTAGCAATTGTATGTCTTTCCCGCTTATTACTTCCTCGGGATTGGTTCGAATTACGTAATCCGTGTGTTGTATGCTTCTGATGTGTTGTCCGGCTATGCCAACCACTACATCGTTTATTTTATAACCTGAATTATTTTCTGCCTCAAGAACTGCCTGTTGAATAGAGTGAATGGTTTGGGTGATATTGTTTACTACACCACGAGCTACACCAAGGCTTTTGGATTTGCCAACGCCCAAAATCTCCAATTTCCCATACTCATTCTTCTTGCCAATCATGGCTACAATCTTGGTTGTCCCAATGTCTAACCCTACTGCAATATTCTCTTTTTCCATAATCTTCTATTTAATGCACACCACTTGCTTGGTAAACTTTAAATTAATTCTTCGGTACTTTTCCAAAGTGCTGTCAGAAACAGCCTTCTGAAAAAAGGCTTTATAATTCTTAAATTTTTTTTCAATATTAATGGTTCTTCCGAAATCGATTTGGTAATCGTAGTTTCGGTTGGCCATAACCATGCTTCCGTTAGACAAAATTTGCACACCGATAATGTTTTTTTTCAAAAAATCATCTTCGGCAATATTCCTCAAAACTTCCGCTAATTTTTCTTTTTTTACCGCTTCAATTTCACCTGAAACTAAGGGCACTCTGGCAGCAAAATTATCAGACAACGGCATTTTATTTCCCTCATTATCAATATAGAAAGAACCAGCTTCTTCAAACACGCGACCCAGCGGTTGTTTTTGTTCCACCACTGCTTTTAAAACCCCATCAACACTGACAAAAACATCAGCCTTATGAATCATTTCATGACTGCTGACGATTTTTTCCAATTTATTCAAATCTAAACCATCTTTATTGATAGTTTTTAGGTCCTGATTTTTTTCTATTAACAATTTATTAACCGTTTCAGGCTTTAAAAAAAGGCTGTTTTCACCTACAAAAACCACTTCGGTTTTCGCAATTTTTCGCATGGCATTTCGGTGCGAAGTGAACGAAAACAGGAAGATGACAACGAAAATCATCAACAGTAATCTAATATTTGTCCAAGTCAGTAATTTCATGACAACGCCAATTTAATTTTCGGAACTAATTCCCCTATATCTCCGGCGCCGATTGTGACAATTATTTTAGCAGAATTTTCTAAAATAGTCGGAATCAAATCACCCTTAGAAACCAATTTTTTATTTGGATTTTCCATTTTGGAAAGTAACCAACTTGACGTTACCCCTTCCATAGGTAATTCTCTGGCCGGGTAAATATCTAACAACAAAATTTCGTCGAATTGCGATAAGCTTTTGGCAAAATCATCGGCAAAATCTTTGGTTCTGCTGAACAAATGCGGTTGGAATACTGCCAGCACTTTTTCTCCCGGATACAACTCTCGAACCGCTTGGTGCACGGCGTTGATTTCGGTTGGATGGTGTGCATAATCATCAATATAAACCAAATCGGTAGTTTTGATTTGATACGAAAATCGGCGTTGGATTCCTTTAAATGAAGCCAAGGCCTTAGCAATGGACTCGGTTGGGGTTCCATAAGTCTTAGACATTGCTAAAGCCATCAAGGCATTCATCAAATTGTGTCTTCCGGGCAAACCGAACTGCAAATCATGGATGGTTTCTGAAGGCGTTTGCACATCAAAAACATAAAACCCGTTTTCAATTCGGATGTTGAAAGCGCT
>JBIIXM010000089.1:0-6426 GCA_044338435.1 Flavobacterium sp.
AGTAGTTTTTGTTAAAGATTTACAATAAGTTAAGTAAGCATTGTAGACAAAATTCCACTGAGTCGATGTTAGGCAACCATAAGCTTGTTCATAATTATTGGTATCCATTGCTGCTTGGGACTCGCATGTTGGAGCCAACTCTAATTCTTCTACTACAATAGTATTCGCCATCGAAACACTACTAAAAGCAACTATTGCCACGGCACTAAAAAATAATTTTTTCATTTTTAATTCGTTTTAAATTTAATAAAATTTTTACAATTCTTAACAAAAGTTATTTCTGCAGAAGTTTTTTGTTGTGGTAAAGTTGAATTAAAAATGGCTAAGTAGTATAAAAATACAGCTACAAAATTATTCATTAAATGAATAAAATTTTTGAAGATAATTGTAAGAAATGTTTTTTTCTTGATTATTTTCGTTTTGCCAAATTCTACAAAAAAGTCCGAATATTAATTGCAAAGTAATTTGCTTTAACTTTTTTGTATAATGAATACCGATAAAATTTTAGCAAAAATCCGTAGTAAACGGCAGGAGTTAAACTATTCACAAGACTATGTTGCCAGTGTTTTACAAATGAAACAAGCCAATTATAATAAAATTGAGAATGGTAAAGTAGAATTGAGTGTTCAGGTTCTTTTTAAGATTGCAAGGTTGTTAGATTTGAATGTGGTCGAGTTGCTGAAAGATTTCAAAGCGGCTTAAAACTCAAACTTCAACTGCACCACAACGGTCTTTTTAATCTCGGTATTTAAGTTGTTCAACGAAATGCCCAACAAACGCACCGATTCCTTCATCCGTTCCTGAAATAAAAGCTCTTTTGCAGTCTCTAAAAGCAATCCTTTATCGGCAATAAAGTAAGGCAAGGTCTTGCTCCGGGTTTGGGTCGTAAAATCGCTGTATTTGATTTTTAGGGTTACGGTTTTTCCGGAAATGTTGTATTTCTTCAATCGGTTTTCCAGTTCGGCAGCTATGCGTTCCAGCTTTTCTACCATAAAAATTTCCGAAGTCAGGTTCTCGTTAAAAGTATGTTCCGCGGCCACCGATTTCGCAATCCGATTGGGTTTTACGGCACTGTTGTGAATACCGCGAACAATATGGTAAAAATGCAAACCGCTTTTGCTGAAATGCTCCTCCAGAAATTCCTTCGACTTCGATTTTAAATCTTTCCCGGTAAAAATGCCCAAATGGTACATTTTTTCGGTGGTGACTTTGCCTATGCCGTAAAATTTTTTGATGTCGAGGTTTTCCAAAAAAGCTTCTACTTCTTCCGGATTCACAGTTTTTTGCCCGTTGGGTTTGTTGTAATCACTGGCAATTTTGGCCACAAATTTATTCACCGAAATTCCGGCAGAAGCTGTCAAACCGACTTCTTCAAAAATGCGTTGTCTGATTTCCTGAGCGATTAAAGAGGCGCTCGGATTGCCTTTTTTATTCTGAGTAACATCCAAATAGGCTTCGTCCAACGATAGCGGTTCGACTAAATCGGTGTATTCGTGAAAGATTTTGCGAATCTTTTTGGAGATTTCTTTGTAGCGGTCGAATCGAGGGCGAACAAAAATCAAATCCGGACAATTGCGCTTGGCTTGAATGCCACTCATGGCCGAACGAACACCAAATTTTCGCGCTTCATAACTTGCCGCCGAAACCACACCACGAACTTCGCTGCCGCCAACGGCTAAAGGTTTGCCTTTGAGCTCGGGATTGTCCATTTGTTCCACCGAAGCGTAAAAAGCATCCATATCGATGTGTATGATTTTTCGATAAGTTACCTCGGCTTCCATTTTACTTGTCTTTTACCGGAAAGAAAAAAGCGGTCGGACGCGTTTTGAAGTACGCCCAAGTAGCGCTGAATAACAGTTTTAACTCCGAAAGCGGAATATTACGGGAACGGAAAGCCAATCCTAACGACAACGAAAAACTAACGATGAAGTTCACAAAGCCAATCAACCCGATTCCGATAATTCCCCAAATAATTGTTGGCCAATCTACAAAGAAATCGGCGCCGTACAAGCCCAAAGCAAAGTTTCCGGCGGCAAAGGTAATGTGGCGAATATCGAGATTCAGTCCGAGAAAAATGCCCAACGAAGCCGTACTGCCCAAAAACACGCCAAACCAACCGTTGGAAACTACACCTGGCCAGTGATTTTCAAACCATTTGGCAATAGCATTGGTTTTGACAATCCCTAAATTTTGTTTTAAAACCGGATGTTCTTTGATGCGATAGTAAACTTGATTGTGTTTGTTCCTATTCGATACATTCCCCGAAATAATGCCGGAGAGAAACAAAAACACACCGGCAATAGCGGCATGAAATAAAGCTGCCGAATGCACCGGAGACAAATCGTATAACAGTTTCGACGATTTTTCAAAGGCAATATTGTAGTCCAATAAATAATCAATGAGCCAAATGCCTAACATCGCCACGGGAAAGGCCATAAAAACATTGCCCACAAAGGCGATAAATTGCGAACGAAACAAACGGGCAAATAGTTGGGCAAACGAACCGTGTTTGTTTTCCGAATGACTTTGTTTTTTCATCCCGCTTTCTAAAGCTTTTATCAAGGTTGCAGCTGTCATAGCCGGTTGTTTCGTAGCCAAAGTGTAACCCATTAAATAGATAGCTATAAAACCCAATGAATAATTCAAACTATAATAAAAGGCATGACCAAAAGCGCTGGTTTCTATCTTGGAAAACAATATTTTAAGGATACACAAAATCCCAACAATGAATCCACCGCCAACCGCTGCTTTGAACATGGAAAAATATTCGGAGCGACTTTCAGTAATGTAATGTTCTCCGGTTTTGGCTGTATGTTGTGTGATTTCATAGGAAATCAATTGGGTGCTTTCGTTGATTAACTGGCGGACATTGTTCTTTTGACAGTTGTATTTAATCAGTCTTAGCAACAGTAAAATGGAATTATTTTTTTTGTCTGAAGGTTTGTTAACGACTAAAGTAGAAATCAAGACTTTCATTCGGTGCAACTGTTGTCGGATGCGGAGCAAACTCTGATTTACTTTCAATGAAATGCCGAATTTCGAGCTGTTACCGAAAGCTTTATCGACATATTCCTCGCATTGTTTGTGCAGGATAATCAGTTGCTTGTAGTTTAAATCTTCTGAAACAATATAATGTGGTTCGCTATTTCTGATTTTGGCCAAAATACTGTTCAATTCGTTTTCAAACGCTACAAACGGACTTTCCAAATCATCGTATTCGGGCACCATTTTAATCACATCGGTTTCCATGGCTCGCCCGCTCATTCTTTGCGAAATTAAACCCATAGCGTTCATGACTTCGGCCAAAACCGATTGTTCGGCCACCGATTCGTAAATGGACTCAACAGCAATACAGTCAAACAGTTGTTGCAATTCTTCAAACGGAATACGGGCTATCCAAATCGGATCAGAACTTTTAAAAAACACTTGATTCAACACAAATTCCAAAGTGTCTTTTTCCGGTTGGAAAGGCAAAATTTTGGCAAAGATTCGTTTTTTGACTTCATAAGTAAAGTCGGAATCCCTTAAAATTCCGGTGTCGGAAAGCATTCTGCCGAATTTTCTTTGCGAAAGCGCTTCACCCAAATACAGTTTGAATTGCGCCGCCATATCCGGATTTGTTTCTAAATACTCTAACAGTGGCTTAATACTAACCACATTCTCATTTTTGGGATAATCAGGACGAAAAAAACGAACTAAATCCACCAAAAAAAGCAAACGGTCATTAGATTGATAACCGTTTTGGTCGAAGTACAACCTAAATAAATCGGTTAAAGTTGTAATTGGTGTTTTATTGCGGTACAATTTCATCCCAAGAAGGTTAGGCGGTTAAGATTCTTGTAAAAATACAATTTTCAAGGTATATATTTCTTAACTTGCTCCTAAATATGACTCAAAAAATGATAGAAATAGAGCGTAAATTTTTAGTCCTTTCGAACGATTTTATCAACGAGTCCTTCTCGCAAAAGCGCATTGTACAAGGCTATTTGAGTTCTAATCCGGAAAGAACTGTACGAGTGAGAATTAAAGGCGATAAAGGGTATTTGACCATCAAAGGCAAAAGCAGCGCTAACGGTACAACGCGTTTGGAATGGGAAAGGGAAATCAGTCTGATGGATGCCGAAACCTTGCTCACCATATGCGAAAGCGGTATTATTGATAAAGTTAGATATGAAGTCAAAGTCGGACATCACGTGTATGAACTCGATATTTTCTCAGGCGAAAACGACGGATTGGTAATGGCCGAGATTGAACTGGAATCGGAAACCGAAACTTTTGAAAAACCACATTGGCTGGGTGAAGAAGTAACCAACGATGAACGCTATTACAACGCCTACTTAAGTAAAAATCCTTTTACCGGTTGGTAACTATTTAGGTTCTTCTATTACTTCAATTTTTACAATTACCGAACCTGAATTTTTATTGGAAACGATATCCATAAAAGCTCTTTTAGTCAAATCGATTTCACGGACTTTAGAAAACGGACCGCGATCGGTAATTTCTACGATAACGAATTTTCCGTTGGCTTCGTTGGTGACTTTTACCAAAGTACCAAATGGTAATTTTTTGTGAGCAGCAGTGTATTTGTTATTGTCAAAACGTTTGCCACTGGCGGTTCTTCTACCGTTGAATTTATGGTGATAATAGGAAGCGTGAGCGTTTTTTTTGTAGATTTTCAGCTTTGAATTGGGATCAATTTGAAGCGTATCAGTTTCTTTCACCACTGGAATTTCTTTCACTACTACTGTGTCGGTTTTAGCCGTTGCTACAGTTTTTGTTTTGTCCTTTGGGTCTTTGATTTCCTTAGGATCTTTACTGTCTTTGGCCGGAGTAGTTTTCTCTTTGTTCTTGTCTTTTGGCTTTTCCTTTTGCTGCGGATTTCCCGAAGAAAATGCCAGCAAAGCAAAAGTCATCAAGACTAATAAAAATGAGTTTATTTTGGTATTCATACAGAATCTTTTAGTTGATAAATCGGTTTTACAAAAACCGTACCTGATAAAAAAAGTCCTTTTCAGGACTTTAAAATTATTTGTTTAACCAATTCGACCATGGAATCATTGCAAGAAGAAGGATAAGACCTATTGCATAGAAAACGCCAATTGATTTGAATTTATCGGTGTTTGTTTCTTTCTTTTTGTGTTTTGACCAGCCAACAGTGATTAATATTATCGCCAAAATGTTTGTAAACGGATGTTCAATAACTATTTGTCTTAAACCATCATTTTTCATAACCGCTCCCATTCCTAGTTCACCAATTTTTGTAAACCCTTTTTCAGACACAAAATAAAGAATTAAGCCAACCAATAATTGTATATGCGCTCCGATTAATCCAAACAAAGCAATTTTTCGGTCTTTAGCCGTAAATTCTTTTTTAGAAGACATGCCCAAAAAGGAATTAACAACAGCGAAAACCAACAATAATAAAGCTAAATAAGCCCAACCTGAGTGGAATTTTTGAATGAAATCGTACATAGTTTTTGTTTTAGAATCACAAATATAGGGAAAAGACATAAAAAAACCTCAACCGGAGTTGAGGTTTTTGATAGGAAGGATACCAACTTAAAAGCTATAACTGATAGCAAAGTTCCAAGTTCTTCCGAATCCGAAAAAGACTTGATTTGACTTGTCTAAACCATCATAAATTTGAGTGGTAACATAAGTGTTGTAAGCAGTTGTATTTGGAGAACCATCTGTATTGGTAAAGTCTGCCTGTGTTTTGGGGTGAATGTTAGTTCTTGATTCAGCGATGTAAATCTCGTCCAAAACGTTATTGATGTTTAATCTGAAATTGATAGCATCTGCACGGTCTTTTCCAACTAACATTTTATAAGACAAACCAGCGTCTAACAATCCGTAAGAAGGTAATAACAATGAACCTTTATCATTAGCGGCTTGCGTTCTGAAGTTAACCGGATCGATACTCGCGTATAATTCGTCAACAAAACGATAATTACCATCAATTTTCACTCTTTCAATGATTTCGTATGAAGCGCCGATACTTGCTGTAGTTTGAGCAGCATCTCCCACTTTCAAGCCATCTAAATATAGTGTTTCAGTGAAAACTTCACCACTTGGGTTAGTAATTACTAAGTTGTTGTCATCTTGGTAATTTGCTGTAACGTTGCTGCCGTATTTCCAGTTTCCTATTGAAGCCATACCGTTAATGGCTAATTTGCGAATTGGTTTATAAGTAAAATCTAACTCTGCACCCACGTGAATTTGTTCAACGCCTTGTAAAAAGGCATTTCCAAGAATAGTAGGAGTAGCAGGGTTCAAATCGTTGTCAATATTGGCTGTTAATCTTATAAAACGGTCTTTCCAACTGGTTCTGTAAACATTTAAGTTCGCATTGAATTTTGAGGATCGGTATCCGTAACCCGCTTCCACACCAAATACTTTTTCATTGGTCAAGTTTTCGTTTACAAC
>JBIIXM010000090.1:0-6405 GCA_044338435.1 Flavobacterium sp.
CACTTTTTTGGGGCGGGATTTTAATGATTATCGGAAGTGTGATTTTGGCTGTTGATCCTAAAAATTTCTTTTTTATCGGATTAGGCTTTACCATAGTGGGAACCGGTTTTTTTAAACCGAATATTTCATCAATGGTGGGACAATTGTACAAAGATGGTGATCCTCGACGTGATGCAGGATTTTCCTTTTTTTACATGGGTGTAAATTTGGGAGCGCTGATTGGCGGTTACATTTGTATTGCTGTAGCCGAAGGCTCTCTTTGGCAATCTTTGGTGCCGGAGAGTTTAAGATGGAACGTTGGTTTTGGTTTTGCTGCTGTAGTAATGATTATCAGTTTGTTGACGTTTACTCAAACTCAGAAAAGTTTGGGCAGCATAGGATTGTCACCATTGAAGAGTATAGAAGATTCTAAAAGAAAACTATACGAAATCTTGACTTTCGTTGGCTCATTGGCTATAGTTCCTGTGATAATCATTATGGTGGCTAATACAGTTTATACAGATTACTTTATGATGTTTATTGGTCCTGCTTCTATTTTGTATTTGTTTTATGAAATGAAAAATTTCTCTGTTGTTGAGAATAAGAAGTTATTAGCAGCTTTGGTTTTTATCATTTTTTCCATCTTCTTCTGGGCATTTTTTGAACAAAGCGGCGGTTCATTAAGTTTGTATGCTGCCAACAACCTCAATAATCATATTTTCGGATTAGAATTAAGTCCTAACGGCGTTAATAATTCAGCCAATTCACTTTTTGTTATTGGTTTTGCAGCCTTGGTCGGTTTGGTTTGGCTTTGGATGGCGAAACGAAAAATTGAGCCTAATACGGTAATTAAATTCGGTTTAGCATTCGTGTTTTTAGCCGCCGGTTTCTGGATTTTCTATTACACTAAATTCTTTGCAGATATTAACGGAAGAACTTCTCTTGGGATTTTCACTTTCGGTTGGTTTATCATCACTTTTGGTGAACTTTGTTTGTCTCCAATTGGGATGTCAGCGATGACTAAATTGTCGCCTCAAAAAACACAAGCAGTGATAATGGGAATGTGGTTTTTAGCCAGTGCCTATGGTCAGTATTTTGCCGGATTGCTTGGAGCAAACATCGCTGAAGCTTCTGAAAATGCCTCCAATTTGGAAAAATTAAATACTTATGCCGATGGATATCAACAATTGGCCATTTATGCCTTAGTTGCCGGAATTGTGCTCATAGCGATTTCTCCTTTGGTTAAAAAATTAATGCAAGACGTAAAATAGCCCGTCTTAGTTGGTATTGTTTTTGTATATATTTGTAAATAAAATTAGTTAATATGAAAAAAGTAATCCTTACGTTATTCCTTGTTTTAGGATCATTAACGATAAACGCTCAAGAACTGGCATGGCAAACTGATATGAATAAAGCCGTGGAAATCTCCAAAAAAACGAAAAAACCTTTACTGTTATTCTTCACTGGAAGTGATTGGTGCGGTTGGTGTATCCGTTTGCAAAAAGAAGTTTTAAAAACACCTGAGTTTGCCAAATGGGCCAAAGACAATGTCGTTTTGGTGGAATTAGACTTCCCGAGAAGAGCACAACAAAGTCCTGAATTGGTTAAGCAAAATATGGAATTACAACAAGCTTTAGGCGTGCGTGGTTATCCTACCGTTTGGTTTGTAAATGCCTCTAAAAAAGACGGTAAAACCAACTTAGAGCAAATTGGCAGTACAGGCTATGTAGCCGGCGGACCGGCAGTTTGGTTGGATGGTGCTAATAAGATTTTAGCCAACAAAAAATCATAATTCAAGACGAATTAAATCTTATAAAATCCCTTTTCATGAGTAATATGAAAAGGGATTTTGGCTTTATGGCAGGTAGCTTTCCAAAGCCGAATGTAACTTTTGTAGTTAGAGCCATCGGCTACAATTTGTTTTGGCGTGTATGCTGAAAGATATCTTTCCAAGTTGATTTTAGGCGAGTTTACTAAGATGACAATATCGGGTTTTATATTTAGCGGAACTGCCGCACTACTGTCTATTAAAAGTATCTTTTTGGTGTTGAAATAGTACAAATTCTGTAGGTTTTCTCGTTTAGTGAGTTTTGCAAAATTGGCTGTTAAATACGATTGTAAAATCTGATTTTTAGCTATTGTATTTTGAATGCTGTCGTTCCCAAACAAAATTACTTTATTGTTTTTTCGCTCAGTAATCATTGTACTTTTCTTTTGATGGTACACAATCATTTCCTGTGTATTTGTTGATTGCCATTTGTTGTGCAAACAAACAATTTGCAACAGTAGTACACTAACCATCGCCAGCACTACTTTTTTGTAAATCGGTTTCTGAAGCCAAAGTCCCAAAGCAATAATCACCAAGTAGGAAGTCCAAAGCATAGCAGCAGTAAATCCAATGTTTTTAAAAACAAAAGCATCCCAAGAAGCTACCCAGCCAATGCACTTATTCTGAATTGCAATCATCATTGTTAGCGGAACAATAACAAACTTCGGAACTATTCCAAAACAACCGATAATAACCGCAACCAAGCCAACTACCATAATGATTCCGAGTAACGGCAGAACCAGCACATTGGTTACAAAAAACAAACCCGGAAATTGGTGGAAATAGAAAATGCTTAAAGGCAATGTGCCCAACTGTGCCGCCAAAGAAACGGTAAGGATGTCCCAAATGTATCCTGTAATTTTGTTTTTGGGTTGCCAAAAATCGGATATTAAAGGTTGCAACCAAAGGATAAAAAACAGCGCCAAATAACTCAATTGAAAACCTACATCGAATAGAAAGGACGGTTTCCATAACAAAATGAGCAATACCGAAACCAAAAGCGAATGGTAAACATTGACACTCCGACGCAAATGTTGGCCTACTGCAACAAAGGAAAACATCATAACCGATCGAACCACCGATGGTGCCAAACCGGCTAAAATACCATAACTCCATAGTGCTAGAACAATAATCAACAATTTTATGTAGGCATTTCTGCTTGTATTCGGAATCGGTTTTAAGAGAAAGTTGATGAATAGCATGATAAATCCCACATGCAAACCGGAAACTGACAAAATATGAACAGCACCGGCCAATTGGTATTCTTGTAAAGTTTGAGGATCAATATCTTGTTGTTGACCCAATAACAGCGCAATCATCACAGCCAATTCCGTTTCGTTGAAATTGGAGTGTTTTAAATTATCAATAATCTTAGTCCTGAAATTGGAGAATTTCGACCAAATCGTGTTTTCGGTTCTAATGATCTTCAGCTTAGGCCAAGACGTGTAAATTTGGGCGTAAATCTGTTGGTTCTCCAAATAACTGCTATAGTCAAACTGATTCGGATTAAATGGTGCTTTGTTATGGTAGAGTAGGCCGTCCACCGTAAGATGACTTCCGATAGGAATATTTGTGTTTTGTGGCGAATGCCGAATGTTCAACAGTATAGTGCCTTGGCTTTTACGATGATTTATACTTTTGATAATGGCAACATATCTCTGGTTTTTCTTGGTGCTTTTTAATTTTTCGTGTAGGTTAAGTTTGAAATGATAGGCAACTTGGTCTTCAGTAAGATGACTGTAATGAAGCTGGCTTTTGGTGTCTTGATGAAAAGCGGCTGTTGAAAAGCCAAGGGCAATAGAAAGTAAGGCGACTAGCCAGCCAAAGCCGTTATAAACATTCCTTTTTTTCGCATACCGGTGCAATACCGCCAATACAACCAATCCGGCAAAAAGAGAAATGAAAACAACAAAACTGTTTGGTTGAATGCCTTTTTGGTACAAAAGCAAACCCAAAATAAAAAACAAACCAATACGGGCTAATGGAAATTGTAAGATTTTCATGTAACTAAATTACATAATAAATCTTTTTCTTACAATAAAAATACTACAAAATTCTATTTAATTGTACGAATGTTCGATTGTAATAAGGTTCTTTAGTAGAAGAAATGATAACACCGCTTTGGGTTGAGGAATGTATAAACTTCACTTCTTCATCGGTTACTTCAACCACCATTCCAACGTGATTGATGCGTCTTTGTCCGCGATTGATAAAGAAAATTAAATCCCCTTTTTGAGCACTTTTCAAATCGATTTTGGTACCAACAGTTGCCATTTCGTGTGAAGAGCGCGGCAAAGTAATATCGAATTTTTTAAAGGTAGAATAAATCAAACCGGAACAATCAAATCCGTCACTGGTAGTGCCGCCGCCACGATAACCAACACCTAAATTCTCGGAAGCACTGTTAATCAATTGACGAACCAAATAGCTGGTATTTTCATCGTCAATAATAATATCAGATTCGTTTTGGTTATCAACTACGGCTCTTTTAACCGATTTGGTTTCGGCTGTAACCGATTTTGAGGTAGCCACCGTGTTGGTGTTTTTTTTCTTCTTTTCTAAGCTTTTGGTTTCAGTAGTTACCACCGGTTTGGGTTCGGAATACAAGCCTTTTTTTACAGCAACTTCTTTGGAAGTCACTATAGTAGCCGCCGGTTTACATGCAAAAAACAGCACGGAAAGAAGTAATATGTAGCCTATTTTTTTGATAACTGTAACTTTTTGGCAAAGTTAAAAATTCGATTTTGGAATCAAAACTACTTTAGATCATTTATAATAAATTTAGCAGTTTTGGCGCTTGCACCGATTCCGCCTAATTTAGTTTCCAATAGGTCGTATTGGGCTAAAAGTGCCTTTTTATGGTTTTCGTCTAAGAGTTTTTGCAGCTCTTTTTTCAGATTAGCGGTGTTGAATTCGTCCTGAATTAATTCGGTTACCACAGCGTCATCCATAATTAAATTCACCAACGAAATGTATTTCAATGTAATGATGCGTTTGGCAATTTGGTAGGAAATCCAACTGCCTTTGTAGCAAACAACCTCAGGCACTTTGAACAAAGCGGTTTCTAAAGTGGCCGTACCCGAAGTAACCAAGGCAGCTTTGGCAATACTCAACAAATCATAGGTTTTGTTAGAGATGAATTTCACATTCTGCTGTGATAAAAATTGCTCATAGAAAGCATATTCCTGACTCGGCGCACCGGCAATCACAAATTGGTAAGCCGGGAAATCCGCCACTACACTCAGCATCACACTTAGCATTTTGGCAATTTCTTGTTTGCGGCTGCCCGGAAGCAAAGCAATAATTGGCCTGTCGTCCAGTGCATTTTCTTTTCGGAAAACACTTTCGTCAGTAGGTTTTCTGTTGTGTATCGCATCAATTAACGGATGGCCCACAAAGTCTACGGGAAAATGATGTTTCTTTTCAAAAAAGTCTTTTTCAAACGGCAGTATCACAAAAAGCTTGTCGAAATCTCTTTTAACGGCTTTGATGCGGTTTTCTTTCCACGCCCAAATTTGCGGGGCAATATAATAATGTGTTTTGATCCCTTTTTGTTTCGCCCATTTGGCAATGCGCATATTGAAACCGGGATAATCAATAAAAATAATCACATCGGGTTGGAACTTTTCGATATCGCTTTTGCAAAACTTGATGTTATTCAGAATGGTTTTCAAGTTCATCACCACTTCGGCAAATCCCATAAAAGCCAAATCGCGGTAGTGCTTGACCAAGGTTCCGCCTACACTTTGCATTAAATCGCCACCCCAAAAACGAATCTCAGCCACAGCATCTTCTTGATACAGTGCTTTCATTAAATTGGAACCGTGTAAATCGCCCGAAGCTTCGCCGGCTATGATGTAATATTTCATACGCTTTTGTTATGGAGTTTCATTAAATGCTACAAATCCCAACTGTTCAATTGTTGGATGGCGTGGTGTGCTGTTAAATCAAATTGTACGGGTACAATTGAAACATAACCGTGAGCTAAAGCCCATTCGTCGGTGTCTTCGCCTTTATCCTGATTGACAAATTCTCCCGTTAACCAATAATAATCTTTGCCGTACGGTGTTTGTCGTTTGTCAAATTTCTCCATCCAAATGGCTTTCGCTTGACGGCAAACCTTAATACCTTTGATGTCATCGTATTTAAGTTTGGGAAAATTAACATTCAAAACCGTGCCTTCAGGTAGTTTTTGAGACAAAACTTCTAAAGCAATTTTTTTGATAAATGGTTTGATGGTTTCAAAATCGGCATTCCAACTGTAATCCAATAACGAAAAACCTATCGCCGGAATGCCTTCAATTCCGGCTTCTACTGCGGCACTCATCGTTCCGGAATAGATCACATTAATCGATGAGTTCGATCCGTGATTCACGCCCGACACACATAAATCGGGTTTTTTCTTCAAGATTTCATTCACCGCCAATTTGACACAATCTACCGGAGTACCTGAACAAGCATATTCTGTAACAAGGGCATTTTCGGCGGAAACTTTATTCAAATACAAGGTATTGTTGATGGTGATGGCATGTCCCATGGCGCTTTGTGGACTGTCGGGCGCCACTACAATTACATCGCCGATTTCGGCCATAACCGCA
>JBIIXM010000091.1:0-6400 GCA_044338435.1 Flavobacterium sp.
AAGTTATATGTTGTATGTTATGAGTTATAAGTTGTGAGTTGTATGTTGTAGAGAGTGGGTTTAACTATCGTTTCCAATATTTTAACCTATAACTTACAACCTACAACCAAATTATTGTGCTAATTGGTAAACATCCGGCAAATTTCTTCCCAATCCGTCGTAGTCTAAGCCATAGCCTACTATAAACTTGTTTGGAATGCGGATACCAACGTAATCAATTTTAATCTCTTTTTTATAAGCTTCCGGTTTGAAAAACAAGGTGGCGATTTTTAAATGCTTTACTTTCTTTTCCTTAAAAATGGCTTTTAATTCTTCTACGGTATTTCCGGTATCAACAATATCTTCAACAATGACAACCGTTCTTCCTTCTAAATCTTGGTCTAAACCGATTAATTGTTTCACATCTCCTGTACTTTGCGTACCTTCATAGGAAGCCATTCTAACGAAATTCACCTCGCACATCCCGCGGTATTTTTTCATCAAATCACTCAAAACCATAAAGGATCCGTTTAAAACGCCAATAAAAACAGGCACTTCATCAAAAAAATCATCATCCATTTGCTTGGCCATATTGGTAATGGCAAAATCAATTTCTTCAGAAGAAATAAATGGCTCGAAGGATTTATCGTGTAAGTGTATCATGTTGTGTTGATTTTGAAATAAGCTGCAAATTTAAAGAAGTCTAAAGTATTACAAACTAAGTATTGACACTTTTTTGCAAAATAGATATATTTACCAAATGGATGCGACTTACTACCAAACCATAGCCAACAGCACAGCCCATCGGAAAAGTCGAGATGATAACAAAAATTTCATCTTTAACCATCCCGAATATTTGCCGGATTTATTACAAATCAGTTACAACACCAAAGACAAAAACCACCACAAGGCCTGCTGGATCTTGGAATTGATTTTCGAGGAGCAATTGGAACTTATTTTACCGCATTTAACTGATTTTTGCGACAATTTAAAACACTACACTTCGGATTCTGCCATTCGCTCTTTGTCGAAAATCTGCTTGTTTTTGGCCCAAAGCAAAACCCTCAAGCTAACCGAAACCCATGAAGAACAAATCATCGAAGCTTGTTTAGACTGGCTGATAGAAACCGACAAAGCCGCGAATGCTGCGTACAGTATGAGAGCCTTGTACTTTTTGGGCAAAAGACATACTTGGATAAACGACGAATTAAAACTTATTTTATCCCGCGAATTTGTAAACCAAACACCGGGTTATCGCGCTGCCGTTAAAGACCTTTTAAAACGATTGCGATAGTTTTATGGATTACTTATCTTTGCGCAAACACAACTACTACAATGAACTATTTCTCATCCGATTTTAAACTCGGCATCCTTGGCGGAGGTCAATTAGGTAAAATGATATTGGCCGAAAGCCGAAAATTTGACATCCAAACCTATGTCCTCGACTCCAGCGAAGAAGCGCCGGGCCGATTTGGCAGTCACGCTTTTTACAAAGGCAGTTTGATGGATTTTGACACGGTTTACCAATTTGGCCAACTCGTTGATTTATTGACGATAGAAATTGAAAATGTCAATCTGGATGCTTTGGACCAATTGGAAGCAGAAGGTTTATCGGTTTTCCCATCGCCTAAAACCTTGCGACTCATCCAAAACAAAGGCAAGCAGAAGGATTTTTATGTAGCCAATCATATTCCGACTTCACCACACCAACGATTTGTAGATTTAAAAGCGCTAAGAGATGCCGTCACATCGAGCGCAGTCGAAATGCCCTTCGTATGGAAATCGGCTCAATTTGGTTATGACGGCAACGGCGTAAAAATAGTGCGTTCTACCCTTGATTTGATTAACTTACCCGATGTAGAATGTATCGCGGAGGAAATGGTACCGTTTAAAAACGAGTTGGCCGTTATTGTAGCGCGTTCCGCCTCGGGAGCCATCAAAACTTATCCTGTGGTTGAAATGGAATTCCATCCCGAAGCCAACCAAGTAGAATATGTGATTTGCCCGGCACGCATCGACGAAAAAGTTGCCCAAAAAGCCACTGACATTGCCCTGAAAGTTTCGGAAGCCTTCAATCATGTTGGCTTATTAGCGGTGGAAATGTTCCAGACAGCTGACGATGACATTCTGGTGAATGAAGTCGCGCCAAGACCACACAATTCGGGTCATTACAGCATAGAAGCCAGCTACACTTCGCAGTTTGAAAACCATTTGCGAGCCATATTAAATTTACCTTTAGGCAATACCGATAGCAAAGTGGCCGGAATTATGGTAAATTTGGTGGGCGAAGAAGGCTTTTCGGGACAAGTGGTTTACCAAAACATCGAAAAAATCATGGCCATTGACGGCGTAACACCACATATTTACGGCAAAAGAGAAACCCGTCCGTTCCGAAAAATGGGACACGTAACGATTGTCAATGAAAACATGACCGAAGCCAGAAAAATTGCGGAAGAAGTAAAAAACAGTATCAGAGTGATATCAATTTGAAAATAAAATAATTTGAAGATTTGAAAATGATTTTTCAAATAAACAAATGACCAAATAACCAAATAAAATGAGCAAAGTAGCCATCATTATGGGAAGTAAAAGTGACCTTCCGGTCATGCAGGAAGCCATCGACATCTTAAACGGATTTGACATCGAAACCGAAGTCGATATCGTATCGGCCCATCGTACGCCCGAAAAATTATTTGAATTCAGCAAAAATGCCCACCATCGCGGGATTTCGGTGATTATTGCCGGTGCCGGTGGCGCTGCACATTTGCCGGGTATGGTCGCCTCTATGTCGCCTTTGCCGGTGATTGGCGTTCCCGTAAAATCGAGTAATTCTATCGACGGCTGGGATTCGGTGTTGTCTATTTTGCAAATGCCGGGTGGCGTTCCGGTTGCTACTGTGGCATTAAACGGTGCTAAAAACGCCGGTATCTTAGCCGCACAAATCATCGGAAGTCACGACAAATGCGTACTCGACAAAATCATTTTCTACAAAGAAAGCTTGAAAGAAGCCGTCAATAAATCGTCTGACGAACTCAAAAAATAAAATTATTTAGGAGCTGTTTGCTGCGCCAGTCGCTGCGCTCGTGTCCCGCTATACGTTGCAATCTTTTTACCACTTTTGTCACCCTGAGCTTGTCGAAGGGCTTTTCTAAAAAGCGTTAAAAAGGATTTCTCCCGAAGCTTCGGGACTATCGGGGCTGGAAACCATTTAGAATAAAAACATGAAAGTTTTAACCTCAACATTCAATACCAAACACAACACCGCACCGTTTTCTCAAATCAAAATTGAGGATTACCAACCGGCGTTTGAAGAAAACATCGCCAAAGCCCGCGCCGAAATTGATGCTATCATCAACAACTCGGAAGCGCCGACTTTTGAAAACACCATCGAAGCCTTAGATTTTGCCGGACAAGCCTTAGACCGATTGTCTTCCATCTTCTTCAACTTGAATTCGGCCGAAACTTGTGACGAGATGCAAAAAATCGCCCAAGAGGTTTCGCCTTTGCTAACGGCTTTCGGCAACGACATTACCTTAAACGAAGATTTATTCAAAAGAATCAAAGCCGTTCACGAGCAAAAAGACAGTTTGAATTTAACGCCTGAACAATCGACTTTACTCGACAAAAAATACAAAAGCTTTACCCGAAACGGTGCGTTACTCTCCGAAGATAAAAAGGAAATTCTACGCGAAATCGATAAAAATTTAGCCAAACTAAAACTCACTTTTGGTGAAAATGTGTTGGCAGAAACCAACAGTTATAAACTGCACATCAGTAACGAAGCCGATTTAAAAGGTTTGCCCGATGGTACCAAAGAAATGGCGCGTTCCCTGGCCAAAGCCGACAATTTAGACGGCTGGTTGTTTACCTTAGATTTCCCAAGCTATTTGCCTTTTGTGACCTATGTTGATAACCGAGAACTGCGCAAAGAAATGGCCATCGCCGCCGGTAAAAAAGCGTTTCAGGAAAACGATTACGACAATCAGGAAAATGTGAAAAACATCGTGAAATTACGTCACAAAAGAGCGCAATTGTTAGGCTACGAATCGCATGCCCATTTTGTTTTGGAAGAACGTATGGCGCAAAACCCGGAAAAAGTACAATCGTTTTTAAATGATTTATTGGCCAAAGCCAAACCGGCCGCCGAAAAAGAGTTTGCCGAACTAACCGCTTTTGCCAAAGAAGCAGACGGCTTAGAAAGTTTGGAAAAATGGGACGGCGCATATTACTCTGAGAAATTGAAGCAAAAATTATTCAGTTTGGACGATGAGATTTTGAAACCGTATTTCCAACTGGAAAATGTTTTGAACGGTGCCTTTACCGTAGCTGAGAAATTATTCGGCATCACGTTTAAAGAAGTTTTCGATATTGATAAATACCACGCTGACGTACAAACTTTTGAAGTATTAGACTTTGAAAGCCAATTGGTAGCCGTTTTCTATGCCGATTTCTTCCCGAGAAAAGGCAAACGCAACGGTGCTTGGATGACTTCGTTCAAACCGCAATACATTAAAAAGGGGGTAAATGAAAGACCGCATGTTTCTATTGTGTGCAATTTTACACCGCCAACCGAAACCAAACCTTCATTACTGACCTTTAACGAAGTAACGACTTTATTCCATGAATTCGGACACGCATTACACGGGATGTTAGCCAATACGACATATCAGAGTTTATCGGGAACATCGGTCTATTGGGATTTTGTGGAATTGCCGAGTCAGATTATGGAAAATTGGTGCTATGAGCCCGAAGCCTTGGCTTTGTTTGCCAAACATTATGAAACCGGAGCCATCATTCCGCAACAATATGTAGACAAAATTAAAGAAAGTGCGAGTTTCTTAGAAGGTATGGCTACATTACGCCAGTTGAGTTTCGGGATTTTAGACATGGCTTATCACGCAAAAGCGCAAACCATAGACAACGTGAAAGCGTTTGAAAAAGCGGCTATGGAAATCGCCTCTTTGTATCCTGATGTAGCCGAAAACTGTATGAGTGTTTCGTTTTCGCACATTTTCCAAGGCGGTTATTCTTCGGGTTATTACAGTTACAAATGGGCCGAAGTATTGGACGCTGATGCTTTTGCGTATTTCCAAGAGCGAGGCATTTTCGATAAAGAAGTGGCTGCCAAGTTCAAAGATAACGTCCTCTCTAAAGGCGGCACCGAATTACCGATGGAATTATACAAACGATTCCGCGGACAAGAACCCAAACCGGAAGCTTTATTGAAACGTGCGGGATTGATTTAGACTACTTAGATTATTAGACTGCTTAGAATATTAGACTGCTCAGAATATTAGAAACCGAAGTTTAGGCTTCGGTTTTTTTGTGCACTATACCCGCGTTAGGGATGGGAGCAAGTACCGCGTACTGCGGACAGCCCGACACCGATAGCCAAATATTCGGGTCAAAGCAGATTATGCTTATCGGGGGAACGCCCAACTCCTAAAAACAAAAAAGCCACCTTGCGGTGGCTTTCTTTATAGTGTTAAAGAGGTTTAGTTTTTCACCACTTTGATTGTTCTGGCAGCATTAGCTGCTTGTACTTTAACAAAGTAAGTACCTGCGGCTAAGTTTGACATGTCTACTGTAGTGCTTAAAGCAGTTACTTTTTTAGCAGTTACTTTTTGACCTACAATATTGAATACTTCGATAGCCGTGATGGTATCTGTATAATCTACATTCAACAATGAGTTCACCGGATTAGGATACAATTTTAAACCGGCTAAATCAAATGAATCGTTTCCTAACGTTACGGTAACTGTTACGGCAAAGGCTGCACTACGACAACCTTGCGTTGAAGTATTTACAACATAGTAAGTAGTACCGCTTACCAATTGAGTTCCGGTAGCTAACTGATTCAAATTATCGATAGCATCGTCCTCACTGGCGTACCAGGCTAAATTATCTCCGGTAACCACTAAAGAAGCGATAGTAGCTTCAGCAGGATCGTTAACATTGAAAATTTGAGTTGGGTTTCCGGTTGGAGTGGAAACAGTATTTACCACAACAGCTACAGTAGCTTCACCAAAACATCCTGAGTTAGGGTTTGTTCCTCTTACGGTATATGTAGTATTGGCTGCTGGTGCTACAGCTACTGTTTCTCCTGTTAAAGCACCCGGATTCCATGTCCATGTCAATCCGAAAGGCGCAGGTGCAAGTTGTCCGCCGAAAACCACGTTTAATCGCTGCGTAGAAGCTGTAGGTACTACAGTACCGGCAGTTACCAAGTTTTGAAGAGAATTGGTAGCAAATGTTGTACTGGTAATAGCCGAAATAGTTGTATTAGC
Source organism: Flavobacterium sp. (assembly GCA_044338435.1). Taxonomy (GTDB): domain Bacteria; phylum Bacteroidota; class Bacteroidia; order Flavobacteriales; family Flavobacteriaceae; genus Flavobacterium. The sequence continues at coordinate 6,267 of JBIIXM010000091.1, forward strand.
AGTAGTTGCTGTAAAGTAAGTGATTGCATTATTAGTACTATCGGCACCATTTTGTCTGATATCAACAATAATGTTTGAAACACCATCCCAGTAATAAGGTGTAGCAAAAGTGATGGTATTCACCCCAACTTGAT
>JBIIXM010000092.1:0-6368 GCA_044338435.1 Flavobacterium sp.
TTAAAATCGCTTTCAAAAATATGATCTTTAAAACTAATGCCGACTTCATTTTTTATCTTAAAAACCGACTCTTTAATACCCCAAACCACCGTAGCTTTTTGGAGCGAATCGGTTTCCGACAAACCTTTCAAATGCGTAACATCCATAAATCTGGGTGCTAGTTTAAGGGTTTTTTCTTTTAGAAGTTCAAGATCGGCTCCAATATTTTCTTGACTGATTACGATTACCGAAAAATCATGGGAATGGGAAATCGAAATGTGTTTCCCATCGGCCAAATGCGGCTTCCCAAACGCATCGTAATGCAAATCGAAGTCGATATAACCTGCTTCCATCAACAATCTTCTTACGCTGAGAAACCCTTTTTGGTGGCTTTCGGCTTTCATCCCTTCTAATCTTGCCAGAGAAACATCTTTCAAAGCTACACTTCGAAAAAGTTCATCGAAAGACTCGGTGATTTTCCAAACATAAAGCGTAGTGTTATTATTTAAAGCTTTGATTTTTAGTAACGGCATGGGTGTTTTAAAATTATCTAATTGTTTTTCAGAAAATTAAGCGCTTAAACAATCGCTAAAAAATCAAAAAAGTTTTTTTTAATACTTTCCTATTTCGTAATTTTGCGCCACAATTTTATAAAACAAATATACACAATAGATGAGTACACAAACATTACCTTTTGTAGCTTACAAAGTTAAAGATATTAACTTGGCAGCTTGGGGAAGAAAAGAAATTGAGTTGGCCGAAGCTGAAATGCCCGGATTAATGGCACTTCGTGAAGAATATGGAGCCAGTCAACCGCTTAAGGGCGCACGCATTGCAGGATGTCTTCACATGACTATCCAAACTGCTGTTTTAATCGAAACTTTGATCGCTTTGGGTGCCGAAGTGACTTGGTCTTCTTGTAACATTTTCTCTACTCAAGATCAAGCTGCGGCTGCTATTGCTGCTGCAGGAATCCAAGTTTACGCTTGGAAAGGTTTGAACGAAGAAGAATTTGACTGGTGTATTGAACAAACTTTATTCTTTGGTGAAGACAGAAAACCATTGAACATGATTTTGGATGATGGTGGTGATTTGACAAACATGGTATTCGACCTTTACCCTGAATTAATTCCGGGCATCAAAGGTTTGTCAGAAGAAACTACAACCGGAGTTCACCGTTTGTACGAAAGAATGAAAAACGGCACTTTATACATGCCGGCTATTAACGTAAACGATTCGGTTACTAAATCGAAATTTGACAACAAATACGGATGTAAAGAATCAGCTGTTGATGCTGTTCGTCGTGCTACCGATATTATGTTGGCCGGAAAAAGAGTCGTAGTTTGTGGTTACGGAGACGTTGGTAAAGGAACTGCAGCTTCTTTCAGAGGCGCGGGTTCTATTGTAACTGTTACTGAAATTGATCCGATTTGTGCTTTACAAGCGGCTATGGACGGATTTGAAGTGAAAAAATTAGACACCGTTATCGCTAATGCTGATATCGTGATTACAACTACAGGTAACAAAGACATAGTTGTTGGAAGACATTTTGAAGCTATGAAAGACAAAACCATCGTTTGTAACATTGGCCACTTTGACAACGAAATCGACATGGCTTGGTTAAACCAAAACCACGGTGATTCTAAAGTAGAAATCAAACCACAAGTAGACAAATACAACGTTAACGGTAAAGACATCATCATTTTGGCTGAAGGTCGTTTGGTAAACTTAGGTTGTGCTACCGGTCACCCAAGTTTTGTAATGAGTAACTCATTTACCAACCAGACTTTGGCTCAAATCGAATTGTGGAACAACAGCGCTGCCTACAAAAATGAAGTGTACATGTTGCCTAAACATTTAGATGAAAAAGTGGCTGCATTACACTTGGCTAAGTTAGGAGTTGAATTGGAGACCTTAAACACTGAACAAGCCGCTTATATTGGCGTTGACGTTCAAGGACCGTTTAAACCAGAATATTATAGATATTAATCAGACTGTTTAGACAGTTGGATTTTTAGATAATTAGAAAACCCTTGATGAAAAGCGAGGGTTTTTTTATTTACAATTACCGTTAGAGATTTTACTTGTGTAACAAAGATAACCAATAGAAAAGTCCCGTTAGGGACGATATTCCAGACACAAAAGACCAATCCCAGCTAGCCCCGCTTTTCGTCTCTTCTTTTTGGGACGAGACGAAAAGCGGGAATAGAGAAACCAAAAAAGCCCGAACCTTTGCTTAGCCAATTCACTTCGTTCGGACCGCTCCAAAATAAAAAACCGCTCATTGCTGAACGGTTTTGATGGCTAAACCAACCTTATTGTTTGGAGTCGTTTTCTTGCTTGAGTTGGTATAAATCGTTGGTTTTATTGATGATTTCACGGATGATTTCATCAAAATTTACCGTTGAGTCTTTGAGAGCGTGGATGATTTCTTTGTTTTCAGGATCATTAAAATCTTCGTAATTGATTAGGTTGATCAACCCTAAAAGTCGGACTATAGGAGCTCTAACTTGATGAGATTGCAAAAATGCGATTTCATACAACTTCTCATTTTGGTCCAGCATATTGCGCTTGAGCTGTTGCTCTTGGGTAATGTTTTTAATGAAAACATAAAACCTTCCTTGTTTGATATTTAGAAAGGTTACGCTAACCTCAACTTCAATTGTTTCTCCCGACTTGGTCATATGAGTGCTGACAAACCTATCGTGTCTTTTTTCGATTATCCTTTGAAAATGGTCTTTCATTTCTTCAAGCGACTCATTACAATCAATATCTCTTATATTCATTTGTAGTAACTCTTGTCGCGTATAGCCAATCATTTCGCAATAAGCATCGTTAACGAATAAGATTCTGCCGTTATGCTCTATGTCGGTAATCCAAAATCCATCGCTTGTGGTTCGCAATACGGTTTTAAATTCATTTAACAACTCCAAGGAGTTTTGGAAAGAATGATGAAAGGGGCGATAATAAATCAAATAGTAGGCTGTTGAAAAAGAGAGCGTGAAGATTACCGACTCTAAAATCAGCAATACTACACCATTGAAATTAGTGAATTGATCAATGACCAACATGGTCGTAAAATCGAAAACCAAACAGACTAAGGATAATTTAAAAAAGTCAAAAAAACCAAAATGCTTTGGCCGCTTGTTGATTAAATACATAAATAAGACAAATCGTTTTTACAATTCCTGACTGTTTTGGGGCAATTTGCTTTGGCTAAAATTAGGCAAAAATTAAAAAAGGAAAGTGGATTTTGAAAATATTTGCGACAAGTCTACTGCAATAATCTACATTCTTACCATTCTTGCTGTAGCTTCGTACAAAAAAATTATGCAATTAAGTAATAGCAGACAAATCTGTGCGACAAGAAAATAAAAAAACCCGCTCATTGCTGAACGGGTTTTATATTGTGATAAGAGTTTGTTCTTATGCTTCGAACGGAAGGATAGATACAAATGATTTGTTATCTCCTTTTTTCTGGAATTTTACAATCCCGTCAACCTTTGCATGTAAAGTATGATCTTTACCCATGTAAACGTTTTCTCCCGGGTTGTGCTTAGAACCTCTTTGTCTAACGATGATATTACCAGCAATTGCAGCTTGACCACCATAAATCTTAACGCCTAAACGTTTCGATTCTGATTCTCTACCATTCTTAGAACTACCGACACCTTTCTTGTGAGCCATGACGTTTTAGTTTTTAAATGTTAATTATTCTTCTGTAGCTTCAGCTTTTTTTGCTGCTTTCTTTTTTGGAGCAGCACTTCCGTTGATTCCCTCAATTACGATTTGAGTCAACGATTGTCTGTGTCCGTTTCTTTTTTTGTAACCTTTTCTTCTTTTCTTTTTGAAAACGATTACTTTGTCTCCTTTTAAGTGTTGTAACACTTTGGCTTCTACTGAAGCACCTTCTATAGCTGGGGCGCCTAAAGTGATGTTACCATTGTCGTCTAACAAAAGAACTTTATCAAAAGAAACTTTTGACCCTTCTTCTGTAGCCAAACGGTGAACAAAAACTTTTTGGTCTTTGCTTACTTTAAATTGTTGCCCTGCTATCTCTACGATTGCGTACATAACAATAATGTTTAGTTAATTTTTAAGTGCGCAAATATACAACTATTTCTTTTACACACAACCCTGCTAAGCATTTTTTTCAAATCTCAGCATCAGTATCTTAACCAAAACAATATAATTGTGCGGGTTATCACATTTTTAGATAAAAAAAAGTACTTTTGTGTAACAAATTTAAAGGTTAGTTAACTAACTGAACAATCAACGAAAAAATTTCAATTTTTTATGAAAAAATCATTAATTGCTTTAAGTTCATTGCTTATGCTTGGAGGAACAGCACATGCTCAAAAGGTAGCTTTTGAAGAGTACGATTTACCGAATGGTTTGCATGTTATTTTACACAACGATCCGTCTGCACCGGTGGTGATTACTTCGGTAATGTACCACGTAGGTTCTAAAGATGAGAATCCGGAAAGAACAGGATTTGCTCACTTCTTTGAGCATTTATTATTCGAAGGAACTGAAAACATCAAAAGAGGAGAATGGTTCAAAATTGTAACTTCTAACGGAGGAACAAATAACGCCAACACTTCGGAAGACAGAACCTATTACTTTGAAGTTTTCCCTTCTAACAATACCGAGTTGGGATTGTGGATGGAATCTGAGCGATTAATGCATCCGGTTATCAACCAAATTGGTGTTGATACCCAAAATGAAGTGGTTAAAGAAGAAAAAAGATTGCGTGTTGATAACCAACCTTACGGTCAATTGATTGCCGAGGTGAAGAAAAACATGTTTAAAAATCACCCGTACCGTTGGGCTCCGATTGGTTCTATGGCGCACTTAGACGCCGCCACTTTAGAGGAATTCCAAGCGTTCAACAAAAAATTCTATACGCCCAACAATGCTGTTTTGGTAGTAGCCGGTCAAATTGATATGGCACAAACCAAAGCGTGGATTGAAAAATATTTCGGCCCAATCCCAAGAGGTGTGGAAATTAAAAAAGAAACTTTTGCAGAAGCTCCTATTACAGAGCCTATCAAAGCCCGTTACGAAGACCCGAACATCCAAAAAGAAATGGTAGTAGCGGCTTACAGAACACCATCAATGAAAACCCGTGATGCGAGAGTTTTAGATATGATTTCTACTTATTTAAGCAATGGTAAGAGTTCTAAATTGTACAAAAAAATCGTAGACGATAAAAAAATGGCCTTACAAGTAGGCGCCTTCAACTATACACAGGAAGATTACGGTCAGTACATTTTATACGGAATGCCACAAGGTGAAAACACTTCGGCCGACTTGATCCGAGAAATCGATGAGGAAATTGTAAAAATGCAAAACGAATTGATTTCTGAGAAAGATTTTCAAAAATTGCAAAACATCTACGAAAGCAACTATGTTGACAACAATGCCAGCGTAGAAGGTGTAGCCGAAAACTTAGCTACTTTCTATCTTTTATACGGTGATGTAAACTTAATCAACACCGAAATCGAAATCTTCCGTTCTATCACTCGTGAAGAAATCAGAGATATCGCTAAAAAATACTTGAACCCGAATCAACGTTTGATTTTGGATTATGTACCGGCCAAAGACAAAGCTCAAAACTAAGACTCAAAGTATCATGAAAAAAACAATTATAGTATTATCAAGCTTGTTTTTAACCTTAACTATGCAAGCACAAGACAGAACCCAACCAAAACCGGGTCCGGCACCAACTATTAACATCAAAAAACCGGAAACTTTTTCTTTGCCAAACGGCTTGAAGGTTTTAGTGGTTGAAAACCATAAATTACCTCGTGTATCTTTCAACTTATCTATCGATAACACTCCGTATGCGGAAGGTAACAAAAAAGGCGTTGACGATTTAACGAGCAGCTTAATCGGAAACGGTTCTACCAAAACATCGAAAGATGCTTTTAACGAAGAAATCGATTTCTTAGGCGCTAACATTAACTTTTTCTCGTCGGGCGCTTCTGCCAGCGGTTTGTCTAAACACTCGAAAAGAATTTTAGAATTGATGGCCGAAGGTGCTTTAATGCCTAACTTCACGCAAGAAGAATTCGACAAAGAAAAAGACAAACTAATCGAAGGCTTAAAAACGCAAGAGAAAAGTGTTCCTGCAGTAGCCGGAAGAGTAGAAAGAGTATTAGCTTATGGCAAAAACCACCCTGCGGGTGAATACTTATCAGAAGAAACCATCAACAACGTTTCTTTAGCCGATGTTAAAACCAATTACAGCACTTACTTTGTTCCTGAAAAAGCTTACTTAGTGGTAGTTGGTGATGTTAAAACCAAAGAAGTTAAAAAATTAGTAGAGAAATTATTCGGTTCATGGATAAAAGCTACTGCGCCAAGATTAACTTACTCTAACCCAA
>JBIIXM010000093.1:0-6265 GCA_044338435.1 Flavobacterium sp.
ATTTGCTGATTCACGACAAAAAAAATGAGTACGGTAAAATACAATTTGCTTTACTGGATGGTATAGGTCAAATTAAAATTAACCAAGAAGCTGACAATGAATTAATTACAAAATCATTTGTAGATTATAAAAACTAATATTTTTTTACTAAAAATTGTTGTATTTCGAAAATATTATTTTTTACATTTGCCCTAATGAAAAAATGTGTTAACACCAATAACTACAGTATTTACAGCCAAGAAATTAGCGCTTGTTTCTTAGCCAATACTTCTGCTTTTTTACAACAAAAAAGCGATCCCAGCACATTACTTTCGCCCATAACTTTCTTATTTCAGGAAAAACTACCCATTATTTACGCTAATATTAGAGTTTGAATGACAGATTACTTTGTTTTGAAAAATAAATTAATCTAAAATTCTGTATCCTCAATGAACACTAAATATTACGACTTAATTAACCAAACATTCTATTTTCCGCAAGAAGAATTTACTTTAAACAAAGACACACTTCAGTTCCATAACATCGATTTGATGAAATTGGTAGAACAATACGGTACGCCCTTGAAGTTTACTTACCTTCCTGCTATTTCCAATAACATCAACAAAGCCAAAGGTTGGTTTAGAAAAGGCATGGAAAAAATTGGTTATGAAGGCAAATACTATTACTGCTATTGCACCAAAAGTTCTCACTTTAAGTTCATCATGAACGAGGCTTTTAAAAACAATATACACATTGAAACTTCTTCTGCCTACGACATTAACATCGTTGAGAAATTAATGGCAGAAGGCAAAATCAACAAAAACACCTACGTAGTTTGTAACGGTTTCAAACGCGATGAGTACGTGACCAATATTGCTCGCTTAATGAACAATGGTCACAACAAAACCATCCCGGTAATCGACAATTATGAGGAATTGGATTTGTTGCAAGAACAAATCAAAGGCAAATTCAAAATCGGTATTCGTATTGCTGCCGAGGAAGAACCAAAGTTTGAGTTCTATACTTCTCGATTAGGCATCGGTTACAAAGACATCGTTCCGTTTTACCGAAAACAAATTCAAGAAAACAAACAAGTGGAACTGAAAATGTTGCACTTCTTTATCAATACCGGTATTCGTGACACAGCCTACTACTGGAACGAATTATTGAAATGTATGAAAGTGTACATCGCTTTAAAAAGAGAATGTCCTACCTTGGACAGCTTGAATATTGGCGGCGGTTTCCCAATCAAAAATTCATTGGCCTTCGAATACGACTACCAATACATGATCGATGAAATCTTAAATCAAATTAAGATTGCTTGCGACGAGGCAGAAGTTGATGTTCCGCATATTTTTACCGAATTCGGTTCGTTTACCGTAGGTGAATCAGGCGGTGCCATTTACCAAGTGTTGTACCAAAAGAAACAAAACGATCGTGAAAACTGGAATATGATTGACTCGTCTTTCATCACCACATTACCGGATACTTGGGCAATTAACAAACGTTTTGTTATGTTGGCCGTAAACCGTTGGAACGACACTTACGAAAGGGTTTTATTAGGCGGAATGACTTGCGATAGCGACGACTATTACAACTCCGAGCAACACATGAACGCAGTCTATCTGCCGAAATACAATAAGGAAAAACCTTTGTATATTGGTTTTTTCAACACCGGAGCGTATCAGGAAACCATTGGAGGATTTGGCGGATTGCACCACTGTTTGATTCCGCAACCCAAACACATCTTAATCGACAGAGATGAAAACGGCATTTTGGCTACCGAAGTTTTCTCCGAACAACAAAGCTCAGAAGACGTTTTACGTATCTTGGGTTACGAGAAATAAAACCTAAAAAAATCAGTTTTTATTTATAATAATTTTTTAAAAAAGAGTTTGATGGTTTAGAAAAAAAGGTTTTTCTTTGAACCATCAACTACAAACAACCAATCACAATGAGTAAAGGACCTATCAGTCAGTTCATAGAAAAAAACTACCTTCACTTCAATGCTGCAGCTTTAGTTGATGCTGCCAAAGGCTATGAAGAACACCTGCTTGAGAACGGAAAAATGATGATTACCTTAGCCGGTGCTATGAGTACAGCCGAATTAGGAAAATCGTTAGCCGAAATGATTCGTCAAGACAAAGTACACATCATTTCTTGTACCGGTGCCAACTTAGAAGAAGACATCATGAACTTGGTAGCACACAACTCTTATAAAAGAGTGCCTAACTACCGCGACTTATCTCCACAAGAAGAATGGGATTTGTTGGAAAACCACTATAACCGTGTAACCGACACTTGTATCCCGGAAGAAGAAGCATTTCGCAGGTTGCAATCGCACTTATATGACATTTGGCACAATGCCGATTCTAAAGGAGAACGCTATTTCCCGCATGAATTCATGTACCAAATGATCAATTCCGGTGTATTGCAACAATACTACGAAATTGACCCAAAAGATTCTTGGATGGTAGCCGCAGCCGAAAAAAACTTACCGATTGTAGTCCCGGGTTGGGAAGACAGTACCATGGGTAACATCTTTGCTTCTTACTGCATCAAAGGAACTTTTAAACCCACTACCATGAAAAGTGGTATCGAATACATGATGTGGCTGGCCGACTGGTATACTAACAACAGTAGCGGAAAAGGTGTTGGCTTCTTCCAAATTGGCGGTGGTATTGCCGGCGACTTCCCTATTTGTGTGGTACCAATGTTGTACCAAGACATGGAAATGCACGACGTTCCGTTTTGGAGCTACTTCTGTCAAATTTCAGATTCTACTACAAGTTACGGTTCCTATTCAGGAGCTGTCCCTAATGAGAAAATCACTTGGGGAAAACTTGACATACATACCCCCAAATTTATTATCGAATCGGATGCCACCATTGTGGCACCATTAATTTTTGCTTACTTACTGGATTTATAAAAGATTTTTTTATGAGAAGAATTATTGTAGATTATGCTAAACTCACCGGAGACATTCTGAACCTATTAGTGGAAAAATTCCCTGAAGGCTATGACGATACCGATATCATTCGCTTTAGAAATGCCCAAAACGAATTGGTAGAAGCGGTTGAAGTTCGTACCGAAGACACTATTTACTTAGTGAAAGTGAGTACCAAATTAGCTAGTCGAATGGAGAAATTTGACGAAGAAGAAGACATCGACGCTGTAGTAGAACCTATCGAACCTATCAAAGGTTTGGATTTGGACGACGACGATTTGCCTTCAGATGATGACGAGGTGGAAATTGATCCGTTAAAAGACAAAGGAGGTTCCGACGATGATGACGATGATGATGCTGATGAAGACGACTTTGCTGATTCAGACAACTTTGAAGAAGACGATGACGAAGAATAAAAAATAAGTACGAAGTTTGAAGTACGATGTACAAAGTAAAACTCCCAATTTCTAATTGAAATCGGGAGTTTTTTTATAGCTACAATTTTTTTGCTGAGTAATTCGTAATTCATAATTCGTAATTCGTAATTCATAATTCGTAATTCATAATTACAAATATCTTTCCTCAAACACGCGCTGATGGTGATTTTGATGGCCAATGATAGTAAACCCTAAAGCGCGCACCGACATTGGTTTGTTAGACGCGATTCCTTTACGCAACAATTCTTCCTCGTTGAATGTTTTAAACAAAGTAAGCGATGCTTGTCGAACCACCAACAACTCGGTTAATAAATCCTGAATGCTTCTGCTGTTGGCTCGTGCCACATCTACATAATCATTTTCTTCAAAGCCGGGCAATTCGGTTTTGTCGTTTCGGGCAAAACGCAAAGCGCGATAGGCAAAAATACGCTCGGCATCAATTAAGTGTTGTAAGATATCTTTGATTGTCCATTTGCCTTCGGCGTAGCGATAGTCAAATTTGTCCATCGGGATTTCGCGGACAAACTTGACCAAGCGATGCACAGAAATTTCCAATTCTTCGGTCAAAGTATATTCTTCGGTTACGGTGTTGATATAAGTAGCGTAAAAATCGGCATACTCATCAGTGTTTAATTGTGATTTTTTCATAGTGATTAAGCGGAATTGCGACTCGCATTGGTGTTGCCAAACAACGAGCGCGTTACTAATTTTTCATAAACTCGGATTAATGTTTCGTCACTATCCGGTTGGTTTTTTAAGAGTTGGATTTGTGTCGATGCATATTGTTGGATGGTCAACAGCGGCAATACTATTTGCTCTCTAATCACGATTGATGCTTTACCATCAGGATAGTTTTGCATGAGCTCGGTATGACCGGCTATTTTCAATAACAAGCGTGTGGTTTCCTGAAACTCATCGTATATAATCTGCCAAAAACCACCAAACTCAGCATCGTCTTTCATGTAAGCGGTTAGCGAAAAATTACTTTTGGCTAACGACATCATACTGTTTTCCAACAAAGTCCTGAAGAAAAGTGAATTGTGATACAAGGCTTGTACTTCTTCCCAACGGTTGGCGGTTTCAAAATATTTTAGTGCCGTACCAACCCCAAAAAATCCGGGAACATTTTGCTTCAACTGACTCCAAGAACTCACAAACGGTATGGCACGTAAATCGGCAAAATCCAATTGCTCATCTGTATTCCGTTTGGATGGTCGGCTACCAATATTGGTTTTCGAATAATACTTTAGCGTACTCATTTGTTCGAGGTACGGGATAAACTTCGGATGGTTTTTAAAATCGACATACTTCTCGTAGGCTATTTGCGATAAGGAATCAATAATCGCTTTTTCGGTATCCGACAAATCATTTTCATTTTCATTAAAAATTTGATTGGCGACTCCGGCACTCAATAAGTTCTCTAAATTATAGCGACATGAATCCAATGTCCCAAAATTAGAGCTAATGGTTTGGCCTTGTACCGTGAGTTGAATTTCCTGATTTTCTATAGTAGAACCGAGTGAAGCATAAAACTTATGGGTTTTACCGCCGCCGCGAGCCGGAGGTCCGCCACGTCCGTCGAAGAAAATTACTTTGATACCGTACTCGCGTGAGACTTGGGTTATCGTTTCTTTGGCTTTAAAAATACTCCAATTGGCCATTAAATAACCGCCGTCTTTGGTACCGTCGGAAAAGCCGAGCATCACGATTTGTTTGTCTTTTCGCTCTTTTAAATGTTGGCGATAAACGCTATTTTGATACAACTGCTCCATTATAGTATGTGCATTTTGTAAATCGTCCACCGATTCGAACAACGGCACAATATCAACCGTTGGTTTTTCCCAATTCATTAAGCGAAACATGGCAAAGGTTTCGATAACGTTCAGCGCACTTTCATTGTTACTGATGATATAACGATTACAGCCTTTCTCACCATTTTCGGTTTGGATTTCCCGCATCAACTTGATGGTTTCTAAAGTAGTACGCGTCATTTCGTTTTCAAAGAAATGCTGCGACAGGTCGAATTTTAAATGTGAAACTACAGCCATTTTATCCACTTCGGTCATTTGGTCAAAATCTTCCGGGAAAGCAACCGATTTCTCTCTTTTCAAAAAAGCGGAAATATCGTCGAAAACCTTGGTGTGGATTTTACTGTTTTGGCGAATGTCTAAAGAAGCAAAATGAAAGCCGAATTGTGTAATCTTTTGCAACAATAAATTGATGTCGTCCAAATACAATGACTGGTGCTTTTCGACCACAATATTCTTAACTATAGTGAGTTCGTTGATCAATTCTTCCAGAGTAATGAAAATATCACCTTGCGAATAGAATACCGAACGGTACAACTTGTACTCCAACCCGGCGATGATGGTATCGACTTCATTAAAAGTGAGTTTACGTTTCAAACTTCGGATGTCGAAATAATAGCATTTGAGAATGGAAGTACGCAATCGTTTGGCGACTTTCTCAGTAATTTCGGGTGTTACAAACGGATTACCATCGCGGTCGCCACCAGGCCAAAAACCTAGATTCACTATGGGATTTTCTATCAAATTACCTTCGAATATATTTTTCTGAAGGTATTGCATCATGTCGCCTATGGTTTGGTAAAAAACATTTTCTAAGTACCAAAGCAAACTTACTGCTTCGTCGAACGGCGTTGGTTTTTCTTTTTTGATAAAAGGCGTTTTGCCCAACTGCGCGAGTAGCTGCTTGATTTTAATTAAGTCGTTTACGCGAATGGCTTCTGTCAAATCGGTAATAATTCCGAGCACTGAACCCGGATAAAACTGAGTAGGATGCGCGGTTAAAACGGTTCGTATATTGAAGGTTTCCAGAAAAGAAATCAGCTCTTTTCGTTTGTCTTTGGCTTCTGTTTTCTCTTTGATATCGCGCAACGAAC
>JBIIXM010000094.1:0-6253 GCA_044338435.1 Flavobacterium sp.
CAACACTGGCTGTTTAGAATAGCAGCAGTATTGGTAATTAGTTTAGGATTATTTTTTACCTACAATAACTTCTCCGCTGCTACAGAATTTGCCGAAAACGGAAATCAGAAAAACTTCTTTTTACCTGACAATTCTGAAGTAGTGTTAAATTCCGGATCTGAGATTCAGTACAAAAAATGGAATTGGGATAGCAACAGAACACTGGATTTGGAAGGAGAAGCTTATTTTAAAGTAGCCAAAGGAAAAAAATTCGAAGTGAATACTGCTTTAGGAAAAGTAACGGTTTTAGGAACACAATTCAACGTAAAACAACGCGACAATCGTTTTGATGTTACTTGTTACGAAGGAAGAGTTAAAGTAAACTATAACCAAACTGAAATTGTCATCACCAAAGGAATGAGCGTGACTTTTGAAGACGGCAAGATGATGCAATTACCGGAGACCACAACACACAATCCGGAGTGGCTCTCTCATGAATTGGCCTTCTATCAAGAAGATTTAAAAGCGATTGTAGGTGAAATAGAAAGACATTTTAATGTTACATTAGAGCTTAAAGCAGCTAATAACAATCAACTATTCACCGGGATTATTCCGGCGAAAGACATTAATATTTCTTTGGAGATATTAGCCACAACTTACCATTTAAAACCTACTAAAGTCGATACCAATAAATACATTTTAGAAAGCTTGGATGCTCTATAAAAGATGCATTTTTTTACTCTTTTTTTGCCTCTTTTCTTTGTTGGGTATCGCTCAAAAAGACAGGAAGGAGATTCCATTGAAAAATATTTTGGGTCTGATTAGCAAAGACCACCAAGTTCGTTTCAGCTACATTGAAGACGAAATTGTGGTATATGCCTTAACACCGCCGGATAAAAATTGGTCTTTAGAAGAAAAAATAAACTACCTCAAACGCATCACGCGACTACAATTTAAGCGCATCAGCGAAAAATACTTCACCATTTATGACGACAAGAAAGTCGACAAACCCTTGTGCGGATACCTGATTGATGCCGTTTCAGGAAAAGGAATTGAAAATGCACTAATCAAGATAGAAAATACAGACTTTACTACTTTTACAGCAGCTAACGGTCATTTTACAATTCCGAAAATATCTTCAGAAAAAATCCAAATCCAACACCAAGGCTACCAAACCTTCTCCATTTCACCGGAAGAATTGAATGTTCCTGATTGTCCGAAATTCCGACTGCAGCCTATCTTGCAAAGTTTAGACGAAGTAATAACACATCGCTATTTAACTACTGGAATCAGCAAAAAAAATGACGGAACTATAGTCATCAAACCCAAGAAATTCGGATTGTTACCGGGCTTAATCGAGCCTGATGTATTGCAAACCATGCAACAAATCCCGGGCATCATCAGCATCGATGAAACCATCTCCAACATCAATGTTCGCGGCGGTACTCACGATCAGAATTTATTTTTATGGAATGGCATTCGCATGTTTCAAACCGGGCATTTTTTCGGATTGATTTCGGCTTTTAATCCGTCGCTAGCCCAAAATATTACAATCAGTAAGAACGGAAGTTCTGCTTTTTTTGGCGAAAGCGTATCGAGTTTAGTGGACATTTCATCCCAGGCCGGCAATACTGAAAACACCAATGCGAGTTTGAGTTCTAATATGATTAGCGCTGAATTTTATTCGAAAATTAAAATCTCAGACAACTCCAATTTTACATTCTCAGCCAGACGATCACTAACAGATATTTTCCAATCGCCAACGTATCGCAGCTATAGTAACCGCATCTTTCAAAACACGGTAATCACCGATTTAACGACCAATGCTATCGTGGGCTACAAAAGTAATGTCGACTTTTACTTTTACGATATTACCGCTCAATTTGAACAAAAAATCGGTACTAAACACCAATTCAATATCGATGTAATAGCCATTGAAAACACATTGAAATTCGACCAATCAACCGCTACTTTTAGCAAAAACAGCGCTTTAGAACAGGAAAGTTTTGGCGGAAGTTTGCAATGGAAAACCAATTGGAATGCGAATCACAACACGGAATTTAAAGCTTATTTTTCGGCTTACGACTTAAATTCGACGAACCAAACCTTGGAGAGCAATCAAATTTTAGCGCAAAAAAATAAAGTAATGGATTATGGGTTTCAAATTAGAAACACCAACCGAATAAACGATCAGCTCACCATCAATACAGGATACCAACTCAATGAGATAGGCGTAACCAACTTTGACGAGATCAATTTACCGCTCTTCTCTCGAACCATAACTAATGTCCTTATTTCGCACGCCGGAATTGCCGAAGGTGTATTTGAAACTGAAAGTAAAAAAACATTCATTCGAGGCGGACTTAGAGCCAATTATTTTGATAAATTCGGACTATTTTTGGCCGAACCGAGATTGCAGTTCAGTCAGGCGTTGGGAAACCATTGGCGCTTGGAAATCTTGGGAGAGCAAAAAAGCCAAACATTGTCACAAATAATAGATTTACAACAGGACTTTTTAGGAGTAGAAAAACGACGCTGGACACTAGCCAACGACCAAAGTATCCCGGTTCAAAAGAGCAATCAGTTGTCGGTTGGCCTCAGCTTTAAAAAGAACAATTGGTTGATTACTATAGATAATTTTTATAAAAAAATTACCGGAATCACCAGCAGTAGTCAAGGTTTTATGAATCAATTTGAATTGGAAAGAGCCATCGGCGACTACCAAGTTTTAGGAAGTGAATTTTTAATTCAAAAATCATTCAACCGTTTTTACACTTGGTTGAGTTATGCTTATAACGACAATAAGTACGATTTTAAAACACTCAACAGCACTTCTTTCCCCAACAACTTCGAAGTGACACATGCCGTTTCTTGGGCTGCAATGTATGAGTGGAAAAAGGTCAAACTGGCATTAGGTGCCAAATGGCATACCGGAAGACCAATCACCACGCCTACCACTTTTACCGTTACAGAAGCCAATCCTACTATTATTTACAATGCGCCAAACAACGAAAAATTAAAAGACTATTTTCAGGTTAATTTTTCAGCTTCAAAAGAATGGCGTTTGGGCGCTACAACCCGTTTACAAACATCGGCTTCGATTATGAACTTATTAAATACTCGAAACAGTATTAACCGATTTTACAGAGTCAATACTATGGACAATTCGGTGGAAAGTGTAGACACCTACTCTCTTGAGATGACGCCAAACTTCAACATCAAGTTCAGTTTTTAGCCAAAAAAAAGGTTGATTACTCAACCTTTTTATTCTATTCATTACATTCGCTCCGGAACTTCAATCCCTAAAAGCTTGAAAGCCGATTTAATGGTTTGTCCCACTTTTTGAGAAAGTTGCACTCGGAATACTTTAGTAAGCAAATCTGTTTCGCCTAAAATAGACACCGATTGGTAAAACGAATTGTATTCTTTAACCAAATCGTAAGTGTAATTGGCAATTAAGGCCGGACTGTGGTTTTGAGCCGCATTTTGGATAACTTCCGGGAACAACTCCAATTGTTTGAGTAATTCCTTTTCTTTTTCGTGCAACACTATTTCGGTGATGTCTTGCATCAAACTAAAATCACTTTTTCTAAGTATCGATTGGATACGAGCATAAGTATATTGAATGAACGGACCGGTATTTCCGGCAAAATCGACAGATTCTTCCGGATTGAAAAGGATTTGTTTTTTAGGGTCAACTTTTAAAATGTAATATTTCAAAGCACCCAAACCGATCGTTTTGAAAAGTTGGGCTTTTTCTGCCTCGCTATAACCGTCTAACTTACCAAGTTCTGTGGCAATTTTTCCGGCTGTTTCGGTCATTTCAGTCATCAAGTCATCGGCATCTACAACCGTTCCTTCGCGAGATTTCATTTTCCCCGATGGCAATTCCACCATACCGTAAGACAAATGGTATAAGCTTTCTGCCCAGTCAAAACCGAGTTTTTTCAGAATCAAAAACAGCACTTTAAAGTGGTAATCTTGCTCATTTCCTACCGTGTAAACCATACCGCCAACATCAGGAAAATCTTTAACGCGTTGGATGGCTGTACCAATATCTTGCGTCATATAAACGGCTGTACCGTCGGAACGCAATACAATTTTTCGGTCTAAGCCTTCAGCTGTTAAATCAATCCACACCGAACCGTCGGGATCTTTCTCAAATATGCCTTTTTCCAAACCGAATTGCACAACTTCTTTGCCCAACAAATACGTATTGCTTTCGTAATAGTAACTATCAAAGTCAACACCTAAGTTAGTATAGGTTTCGGCAAAACCGTCGTAAACCCATTGGTTCATTTTTTTCCATAGGACTACTACTTCAGCGTCACCGGCTTCCCATTTACGGAGCATTTCCTGAGCTTCTAGGATAATCGGCGCTTGTTTTTTGGCATCCTCTTCTGAAAACCCTTTAGCGGTTAATTCATGGATTTGAGCTTTGTATTCTTGATCGAATTTCACATAAAAATTCCCAACCAACTTATCGCCTTTTAATTGGGTAGTTTCAGGCGTTTGCCCATCGCCGAATTTTTGCCAAGCCAACATCGATTTACAAATGTGAATACCTCTATCGTTGATGATTTGAGTTTTGTAAACTTTTTTTCCTGAAGCTTTAATGATTTCGGCAACTGAGTAACCCAACAAATTATTTCTCACGTGTCCGAGATGTAATGGTTTGTTGGTATTAGGTGAAGAATATTCCACCATCACAGCTTTTTCAGTAGCAGAAGGCGTTACAAATCCAAAAGTATTGTTGCTTTTGATTTGGTTGAAGAAAGACAAATAATAGCTATCAGATACTACTAAGTTTAAGAAGCCCGAAACTACATTAAAACGCACCACTTCCGGAGCATTAGCAACCAAGTAATCCCCGATTTTTGTGCCCATTTCTGCCGGATTGCCTTTGATTTGTTTCAACAACGGAAACAACACCATGGTGATATCTCCCTCAAACTCTTTCCTTGTCAATTGAAATTCTACCCTTTCGATGGCAATTCCGAAAAGTTGTTGTACTGCAGTTTCAATGTGATTGGTTAAAATTTGAGTAAGCTTCATAATATTTCATTTTAGGTTGGCAAAGATAAACATTAGAAAATAATTTCTGAGGCAATGATTTAAATATAAAAAGTAGATTAAAAAAGATATTTTTGTAAGTATAATCACTTATTATTGATTTAATTTATGCATTTCATCGATTTTTTTTGCATTTAAACGATAATATATTTGATATTTGTTGTGTCAAAATCCCCAAGTCATGAAAAAACTAATACTATTAATCGGAATCTTATTCACAGCCATTGGGTTTTCACAACCCATCAATGTGAATTCTACTAACTACACTGTGCCACAATTGGTGAATGATGTTCTAATCAACACCTCTTGTGTTAATGCTACCAATGTTACCTGGAGTACAGGTACAAATTTTGGTTCAACAAACGGAATTGGATTTTTCCAAAATACCAATCCGAATTTCCCAATGCAAAGCGGAGTGATTTTAAGTACCGGAAACGTTGCCAATGCACCGGGACCGAATACAGCGTTATTAAGCGATGGTAATGCAGCTTGGCCGGGTGATACAGATTTAGAAAACACTTTGGCTGCGGCTGGCGTTAGTTTGGTATCTAAAAATGCCTCTGTATTGGAATTTGATTTCGTTCCGAATTCTTCTTTCTTTAGTTTTGATTTTATTTTTGCTTCTGAAGAATACGGAAACTTTCAATGTCAGTTCTCTGATGCTTTCGCCTTTTTGCTAACCAATACTGCAACAGGAACTACTACTAATTTAGCTTTGGTACCGAATACCAATTTACCTATTTCTGTGGTAACGATTAGAGATTATTTATACAACTCTTCTTGTCCTTCAGCAAACGCTCAGTTTTTTGGATCGTACAATGGAGGTTCTCAAGCTGCTACATCGGCAACAAACTTTAACGGGCAAACTACTGTTATGACCGCTGCGTCAACTTTAACGCCTGGAGTACAATACCACATCAAATTGGTTATCGCTGATCGTTTAGATCCGCAATCAGATTCCGCTATATTTATTTCTGCTAACAGTTTGAATATCGGTCAAGATGTTTTGGGACAAGATTTAACTGTGGCCAATAATGCCGCTTTGTGTCATGGTACAACCCATACCATCAACACCGGATTGAATCCTTCCAACTTTACTTTCCAATGGAAAAAAAACAATGTGGTTTTAACTAACGAAACCGGACCTAGTTTGGTAGTCAATCAACCGGGAACTTACACCGTAATCTACACTAATATTTTG
>JBIIXM010000095.1:0-6247 GCA_044338435.1 Flavobacterium sp.
TAATCAATGGAAAGGATGAACCTCATATTCAAGAAGCTTCACCTTTCGCTGTGTCACAATACAAAAACTTTATTGATGGTAAAAGATTTTCAAGAACGCTATTTCCAAAATATAATTTAAAAGATGAAAATTATACCATTCCTTGGAAAATTGAAAAATCTTTTAAAACGATATTGGGTTATAATTGTCAAAAAGCAACAGGTAGTTACAGAGGAAGAGATTATATCTGTTATTTCACTGAAGACATCCCGATACAAAGTGGCCCACACACATTTGACGGCTTACCGGGACTGGTCTTAGAAGTTATGTCCCTTGATAAAGCAATTGTTTTTAAGGCCATAACGATTGAAGAAACAAATGAAAAAATACATAACCCTTTTGATCAAGACAAAAAAGAATACATTTCTTGGGAAGAATTTGTTGTCGCATACAAAGGATACTTTGAAAAGATGAGCAATTATAAACCTGAAGAGGATATTGAGTTTGTTGTTCCAAACAGGTCAATTGAAGTTTATTTTACCAAGTAGACAATGAATTTTTTAAGACTTTGCTTTTTTATCTTGGTATTTATTGAAAGTACTTATTCACAAACGTTAAAAGGAACAATTACCGACGAAAACGGCATTGTTCCTTTTGCTGATATATATCTAAAAGTTAAAAACGAAATCAAACAAAAAGGCGTCACAAATGAAAATGGACAGTACAAATTTATTGTAATAAATCCCTCTGATTCATTATATATCATAGCTTCATCTCCAAATCATGAGGTCAAAAAAGTTTTGCTAAAAGATTATTTGCACTCAAAAAACATTATTAAAATTGACATCAAATTAGAAAAAAAAATAACGCTTTTAAAAGAAGTTGTTATCGAAAAAAAAACGGCAATAACTCAAAAAAAAGATACTTTAGAATACAACCCTAACAGCTTTAAAGATGGTTCAGAAAAAGTAGTTGAAGATTTACTAAAAAAGCTTCCGGGCATAAAAGTAGAAGACAACGGACAAATAAAATTCAAAGGTAAAAGCATAAAGAAATTATTGCTTGATGGCGACGACCTATTTGACGCCAACTATACGATAGGCAGCAAAAACATCAGCATTAATATGATAGAAAAAGTTCAAGGAATTGAAAACTTTGAAGAAAACAGTCTGTTAAAAGGAATAAAAGATTCCGATGACGTTGTACTCAACTTAGTGTTAAAAAAAGGGGAAACTGATTATTCAGGCAACACAACTCTCGGGTATGGAATTGAAGAACGCTATTATGGCATACTTTCAGGAGTCCTAGTTAATAAAAAGATTAAAGCATTTGGTATTTCCTCTTTCAATAATGTAGGTCAAAACAATACTCCTTATGACTTTAGTTCAGAAATCATTTCACTTGAAAATTTAAAAAATCAGAATCTAACATCAAAATCATTATTAAGCGAAGGTAATTTCAATTCCCTTTTAGACAATAATTTTCATCGCCTAAATCAAAATTTTTACACTAGTCTAAATACCTTAAATAAGGTTTTAAGCAAATCAAGTTTAAAAATAAATCTGGGATTTTACCAGGACGAATTGAGTAGATTGAATGAAAGTAACTCAACCATTTTTTCGGAAAATGAAACAATAACTATTAATGAAGTTAACCGTTTGAAAAAAAAACCTAAACTACTTGATGTTAAAATTCATTTTACCAATAAAGAAAAAGATAATTTTCATTGGGAATACTTGGGAAAACTCAACCAAAGCAAAGTCAATTTTAATGATTATAGTAGTAACAATAGTTTAATCCAAAATAACAATGTCATAACTAATCATTTTAGCACATCGCAAAACCTAAACTCAACTTTGAAAATATCAGAAAATAAAGCAATGGTTACTTCATTACTATTTTCTACAAACAAATCTCCTCAAAATCTTACTACAAATCCGCCAACAACATTAGATGATTTGGGATTTTTGCTTGCAGCAAATCAAAAAAGCGAATTTCAAAAGCGTTTTTTTTCAGTAAATAACTCTTATTTTATTTCTAATAAAAAAATAAAATATGCCATTCATTCTAGTTTTTTCGACTTAAAAAACAATCTGTTTTCAAATTTGTTAAACCAAAACAATCAAAGTATTGGAAACGAATTTAAGAATGAAAATGAGTACGCCGTTAAAAATTTCAGTATCAATCCTATCTTAGTGTATAACGAAAAAAAATATTCTTTTAAAATAGGGTTAAACGCCATTTATAATAATATAAATTTCAGAGATTTAACTGAAAAAGTAAAAAAAGAAGCTTATTTTATTGTCCCTAAACTAACTCTAACTTATAAGATTAATAGGAATAAAAATTTAAACTACAACTATTCTTTCAATCAAATTTTACCGGAAGAAGACAAATTGTTTTCGGGTATTATTCAAACCGGTTACAGAGATTTCTCTTCAAATGAAGTGTCGTTAGAATACCTAAAAACACATTCTCACACTTTTAGCTTTAATCATCATGACATCTTCAATCTAACCCAATTTAATCTATCGCTATCATATGATTACAGACCAAATAATTATTTTCAAAAAACAATAATAAATCAAAACATTACGGTCTCTAATCGGTTTTTTGCTAAAATCAGCAACAAAGATTATGGAATTACAGTTTCAGGAGAAAAATACATTCATCCGCTAAGAATTACTTTTCAATTTAATTCAACATTTAACATCTCTTATGACAACAATATTATCAACGAATCAGACTTAAGAGAAGTTAAAAATGAAAATTTAACTTTAAACTTTGTGGTAAGAAGAGGAATAAACAAAAGATTTGTAATAGAAAACAAGACCTTTTACTTAAATTCAAATTTCAAAGTGAAAGAAGATAACTTGAATAATGAGTTCCAAATGCTTACTAACCAAACAAAAATTTTGTTTAAATCCAAAAAAATGATAAAAAGTAATCTAGTAGGAAATTTTATATCCCCCAATTTAAAATCAAATGACAATTACTTTTTTCTGGATTATGAGATTGAATTTACATCTAAAAATAAAAATTTGACTTACTCATTAATTGGGAAAAACCTAACCAACAATAAAGTTTTCACTACTAATTCGATTTCAAGCTTTTCAACAAATTATAGTTCACACAATTTAATTGAGCGCTATGTTATGTTTAAGTTGACATTCGGTTTCTAAACCAAACCTTCATCCATTCTCTTCGCAAAATTAAATAGGCGATTTGTTCCGCTAATTCAGCGGTATCCATGCCTTGCAGTTGTTTGATGTTTTCTTCAGGAACATCAATAATGTAAAGCAAGTTGAGCAATTCGGCGTATTTGTACTGAATCAAACGATAGATTTTTTCGTGGAGTTGCACTTTCAATTCATAAGGCGAAGTGCTTTGGGGAAAATCAATTGCTTCGTTGGCAAAATTAAAATCCTTGTTGAGTTGCTCAATCAGTTTTGAGTACAGGTTTTCATTCTCTGCCTCGGAGAGTAATTGGTCAGTATTAATTGGCGCTACAAACAAATGGAAGGAAGATTTAAGGTTAACGATTTACGATAGCCGATGGATTGTCATTAAACAAATATAGCAATTCTTAAATCTTCAATCAGCAATCTACACGTTTCTACTCATCAACTTGTTTCCGAAAGCTTTTAAAATGGCTTTCTTATCTTCGCTGATGTTCATTTTATCCAGCGTTTGAATGGCTTTTAAAGTAAAATCTTGTATGGCTTGTTGTGTAGCGGCATCGGCTCCGGTTTGGGTAAAAATTTGTTTCACCGACTGAATTTTATCCGTATTATCGGTTGGATGTATGGAAAACAAATGCAACAACTGCTCTTTCTCTTCGGCTTTGGAAAACTCTAAGGCTTTCAGGTACAAATAAGTTTTCTTGTTTTCGATGATATCGCCGCCTACTTGTTTCCCAAAGGTTTCCGGATCACCAAAAGCGTCTAAATAATCGTCTTGCAATTGAAAGGCAATGCCCAAATTTAATCCGAAATCGTAAATCGCATTCGCATTTTCGATTGAAGTCTCGGCTACAATCGCACCCATTTTCATGGCTGCAGCGACTAAAACCGCAGTTTTGTATTCAATCATTTTCAAGTATTCCGGAATGGTAACATCATCACGGGTTTCAAAATCAACATCGTATTGCTGCCCTTCGCAAACCTCCAAAGCTGTTTTACTGAACAACTTGGCCAAATCTCTAAAGACTTCAGGTTCGTAATTTTCAAAAAACTGATAGGCCAAAATGAGCATCGCATCACCGGAAAGTATACCCGTATTTAAATCCCATTTTTCGTGAACGGTTTCATTTCCTCTTCTTAGCGGCGCATCATCCATAATGTCATCGTGTATCAACGAAAAATTATGAAACACCTCAACTGCCGTAGCCGCCGGGATAGCCTTTTCACAATCAACATCAAATACTTCGGTAGCCATTAATGTCAACACCGGACGCAATCTTTTCCCGCCGAGTGACAAGATATAACGGATAGGTTCGTATAAATTATTAGGCTCTTTAGTCAGGTTTAAAGCTTGAAAATGTGCTTGAATAACATCTTGATATTGAGAAATGGCTCGCATGCGCAGGTATTTATTTGATTGATTCAGAAGTTAATCTCTGAGTGGGCTAATTTAGGCTATTCTGACAGCTTTACAAAAAAGCTGTTTTTTAACTAATGTTAAATTTACGTTAATACTATGGAAACTATTTTAGTTTTTAAAGTTTCCATAATACATTTGCCCCATAATTTTAACATTCTCATGAAAGATAAAATCATCAAAAAAGCAACGGACATGTTCTTGAAATTAGGTTTCAAGAGTGTAACGATGGATGATATTGCCTGTGAAATGTGTATTTCTAAAAAAACGATTTACAAATATTTCAGCAACAAGGAAGCCTTGATTGAAGAAGGCACTGAAATGGTTCATCAAAAAATTCATGCCATGATGGACGAAGTTATGGCTCAGAACCACAACGCCATCGCCGAGAATTTTCAAATGCGAGAAATGTTCAAACAAATGTTTCAATCCTTTGATCAATCGCCGGCCTATCAGCTCAAAAAACATTATCCTGAAATTTACCAAAAAATGATAGCCAATGAAGTTGAAGACTGTAGTCATATGTTCCGCCAAAACATTGAAAAAGGAATAGCCGAAGGTTTGTACCGCAAGGAAACCGATATTGAAGCAGCCGTCAATTTTTATTACACCTTAATATTTTCCATCAATGAAAATACGGCTTTAGAAAAAGATGCCCACGAAATGGAACTCAAAGCACTCGAATACCACACCAGAGCCATTGCTACTCCAAAAGGCATTACAGAACTTGAAAAACATTTACAATTATTTACATAATCATCAATCCATGAAACAGAACATCATTATTACTTTGCTCTTGCTCGTGAATAGCGTACTGGCCCAAGACAAAACGGAAAGCTATTCGTTCAGCTTAGAGCAGGCTATCGAGCACGCTATTCAACACAACTATTCGGCTATCAATGCCAATAGAGATATTGAAGCAGCCAAACAAAAAAAGTGGGAAACTACAGCCAGCGGTTTACCGCAAATTAATGCCGGCGTTGACTATCAAAACAACTTTGAACTGCAAAAATCAGTAGTTCCGGCCGAGTTCTTCGGGGGAAATCCGGGTGAGTTTGCCACTGTAGCTTTTGGCACCAAACACAATATGACTGCGCGTTCCACATTAAGCCAACTTATTTTTGACGGTTCCTATATAGTAGCGCTTCAGGCTTCAAAAACCTATTTAAAGTACTACGAAAATGCCAAAGTAAAAACCAACTCTGAAATCCGAGAATTGGTCATTAATGCCTATGGTAACGTATTGTTAGCGCAAGAAAGCATCACTATTTTAGAAAAAAATAAGGCCACCTTAACCAAAACGCTATTCGATACGGAACAAACCTATAAAAATGGTTTAATCGAAGAAGAAAATGTAGAGCAACTTCAAATTACGTTGGCTACCATCAACAGCAATCTGAACAATACCAAAAGATTATTGGATGTGGCTAACAAGATGTTGAGATTTACTTTGGGCATCGACATCAATGCAGAACTTACCTTAACCGATAAATTGGACAGTCTTTCAGGTTCTAATTTGGACTTGGCTTTCGGTCAGAGTGAATTTGCAGTAACCAACAACATTGATTACTTAATGGCCACCAACTTCCAAGAACAAAAAACATTAGAGTTAAAATTGGAAAGAAGTAAAGCCTTGCCGTCGTTGGCTGCCAATTTAAATTTTGGATAC
>JBIIXM010000096.1:0-6159 GCA_044338435.1 Flavobacterium sp.
CATAGCCGAGAATACTAAAATAATGGCTCCTAATACTTTGGCAAAAGCACCGAAGATTTTCATGATGATGTCTCCTAAACCACCGGCAACTCTTTCAGCGCCGTTTTTGACTTGGTTTCCCATTTCGTCGTAGTTGGCATTTTTGAATTTGTTGGAAACCGATTCAAACTCCTCTCTGACTTTCTTTTCGATGTTGGAAATGGTTACCGGTTCACCGGTCATTTCTAATTTTTCGGATGTAGTTACTGCTTTCGGAGTAGCAATCCAAAGGATCAAATAAGCGATGACTCCAAAGCTGGTGAACGCTAACAATAAGAAGATAATTTTAATCCAAACTGCATCTACCCCAAAGTAGTGTCCTAAACCGGTACACACACCGCCAATTAAACCTCTGTCTTTGTCACGGTACAATTTTTTTCTACCTGTCGTTGCGAAGAAAGGTTCCGATTTGCTTTCGGCGCCGTCGTCGTCAATGCGGTAATCTTCCGGTTGACCCATTACTACAATCACTTCGTCAACATCTTTGTTATTGATCACGTGCTTGTCTGATTTTTGTTTTTCTGTCAAAAGCTCGGCCACACGCATTTCAATGTCTTTCATGATTTCGTCTTTCCCTGATGAGTTAGAAAGCGAACGTTTTATCGCATCAAAATATCTTGATAATTTTTGGTATGCATCTTCATCGATATGAAAGAATAAACCACCTATATTAATATTTACTGTTTTGTTCATGATTGTTATTTTTGATTGGTTATGATGTTCACGGCGTCTGATAATTCGGTCCAAGTGCCGTTCAATTCAGTTAAAAATGTCTTGCCTAATTCGGTTAAGCCATAGTATTTTCTGGGCGGTCCCGAAGTTGATTCCTCCCAACGATAGTTGAGTAGTCCGTCGTTTTTGAGTCTTGTCAATAGCGGATAAACCGTTCCTTCTACTACAAGCAGTTTAGCGTTTTTTAAAGTGTCTAAGATTTCAGAAGTGTAGGCATCTTTTTCTTTTAGGACAGACAAGATACAAAATTCTAAAACACCTTTTCGCATCTGGGCTTTTGTGTTTTCAATGTTCATAGTACATGATTTTAAATTTTTCTGATTAACATTCGCTTTTTGATTTCGTGATGATTGAAACCGGTGATTGATTATGATTGATGATGAATTGTTTTTATTTGAAAAACGGTATGCTCAACGGGTATTTGTAAAATTCTCCGTTTGATGTTTTCACAGCTCCGTAAATGATCAGTACAAATTCGATTACTTTAATAAAACAGAACAGCAACACGGCAATAATACCCAATATTGAAATTCCGGTTAAATTACCCATACTCAAGTTGTCGATTACAAACTCTCTATTGATGTGAATGTCACCTTCCGGTACATTTTTAAAGATAGAATAGATGAAAATCGGAATAGCAATCAAACACAATACAACAGTGTAAACAAAGATGCTCAATTGGAAATTCAAAACTTGTTTCCCGTTGTAATCCACAAATTCCGATTCGTTTTTTTTGGTACTCCATATTACAATCGGGAAGATGTAATTTCCAAAGGGAATAACATATTGTGTCAAAGCACTCAAGTGCAAGAACGTAGCAATGTTTTTTTCGTTAGTAGTTGTCATTTTTTTGATTTTTTTAGTTGATGATTAAAACTCCGAGCTCACAATACTATAGATAAGCTATTAATTTCTTATACAAAGATAAGGCTAAAAAAAGGTATTATGCAATGCAAAGTACTTAAAATTAACAAAATATTAACATTTAAAAAAACGTATTAAACCCATGTCTTTTTTGTACTTTTACAGTAAAATCAAGTACTTATGGAATTTTCGCCTTCAAAATTGAATACTTTCTTATTTTTTAAATTGCCTTCCGCATTTTGGTCCGGCGTTAGGGTAAAGGCGATTTCAGAGCAACAATGCGTAGTTACGGTGAAGCATCGTTGGTTCAATCAAAATCCCTTCAATTCCATGTATTTTGCGGTTCAGGCTATGGCGGCAGAACTAACAACCGGTGCTTTAGTAATGATGCAAATCAAGAAGTCAGGCAAAAAGATTTCTATGTTAGTCGCCAATAACAAAGGTAATTTTACAAAGAAAGCCACCGGAAGAATTACTTTTACTTGTAATGACGGTCATTTGATAACCCAAGCCATTTCGCAAACCATTGCTACCGGAGAAGGACAAACCTTTTGGATGAAATCCGTCGGGGTTAATGAAAAAGGCGAACAAGTCTCCGAATTGGATTTCGAATGGAGCATTAGAGTAAAGTAGTCAACAAAAGTTAAACCCATTATAATTCGACTCTTTTTAGTGTACTAAGGTTGTAACTTTGATTAAAAATTACAGTAATGAAGATTTTGATTACGGGAGCAACGGGTTTAATAGGGCGTGAGTTGGTTACTTTATTGTTAGCCAATCAACACACGGTGCATTATTTAACCACCTCAAAGACTAAAGTGGCAGAGAAACCTAATTTGAAAGGTTTTTATTGGAATCCGCAAGCGGGTAAAATTGAGGAAAGTTGTATTTACGGTGTGGATGCCATTATTCACTTGGCCGGCGCCAATATTGCCAAACGTTGGACAAAATCATACAAACAAGAAATCATTGAAAGCCGAACTTTATCGAGTGAACTGCTCTTTAATTTGCTGAAAAAAACACCGCATCAAGTCAAACAAATCATAACCGCTTCCGGAACGGCTATTTATCCTGAAAGTGTAACCCAAGTGTATGATGAGTCGACTACCCAAACGGAAGACAGTTTTCTTTCAAACGTTGTAAAGAAATGGGAAGCTGGTGTCAATACTTTTCAAGTGCTGGGCATTAAAGTCTGCAAACTCAGAACCGGTATAGTCTTCTCTGAAAAAGGCGGCGCTTTGCCTGAAATGGTGAAACCGATAGCAATGGGTTTAGGAGCCGTTATGGGTTCCGGTAAACAAATGCAATCATGGATTCATATAAATGATTTGGTTGCGATGTACCGTTTCGCCCTGGACAATCAGTTGGAAGGCGTTTATAATGCGGTTAGTCCGAATCCGGTTAGTAATGCAGTATTGACCAAAGCAATTGCCAAAGTTTTGAAGAAACCGCTTTGGTTGCCTAATGTGCCTGAATTTGTAATGAAATTAATATTGGGTGAAATGGCTTACTTGCTTTTCTCAAGTAAAAATCTCAGTGCCGATAAAATTCAAACTCTCGGATTTCAATTCCAGTTTCCCGAAGTCGAATCCGCACTTCGAGATTTATACAAATAAAAAAAGAGCTGTCATTTGACAGCTCTTTTTTTACTATAAAAGTTTGTTGAATTAATAATTTTTACAGCGAACAGCTAACCTGAAGGTTTGTTTTAAATTGTTGTGTAACAAATATAAAGCTTTCGAAAACGTGATAGTCTTAAAATTATATTAAAATTATATTAAATTGCCGAATCGCAGCTTTGTTGGCATCAGAATAAAATTAATGACAATTTGACATTTTAAAAGAATTGGCAGTACTTTTGCTAATTGAGAATCCGGAAAAATTCCCAAATGAAAATCAAAAATATTTTTAAAAATACTACACAAATGAATACGGATAACACGGAAAAAGAGCCAATAGAAAGCGCCAATGAAAATGCAGCCAACGAAATTGAAACAGCTGAGGAACTTAGTGTTGAAGCCCAATTACAAGAAGATTTAGCCAAAGAAAAAGATAAGTTTTTGCGTCTTTTTGCCGAATTTGAAAATTACAAAAAGAGAACAGCTAAAGAGCGAATCGATTTATTTAGAACTGCCAACCAAGAAGTATTGCAAGCCTTGTTGCCTGTTTTAGATGATTTTGACAGAGCGATGGTGCAAATCGCTAAAAGTGAGGACGAATTGTTGTTGAAAGGGGTCGAATTAATCCATGAAAAATTAAAAAATACTTTAGTTTCCAAAGGTTTAGAGCAAGTAGAAGTGAAAGCCGGCGATGACTTTAATGCTGATTTCGCTGAAGCTATTACCCAAATTCCGGCGCCAAGCGAAGCTTTGAAAGGAAAGATTGTAGACGTAGTGGAAAAAGGATACAAGTTAGGAGACAAAATCATTCGTTTCCCTAAAGTTGTAATCGGTAATTAATTGACGATTATGATAATTGCATAAACCGGACTTACTGCCGGTTTAATAAATTTTGATATAGCATTATGAGCAAAAAAGATTTTTATGAAATATTAGGGATTTCCAAAAATGCCACAGCTGAAGAAATTAAAAAGGCCTACCGTAAAAAAGCCATCGAGTTTCATCCTGATAAAAATCCAGGGAATAAAGAAGCGGAAGAGAACTTTAAAACTGCAGCTGAAGCCTATGAGGTTTTAAGCGATCCGGATAAAAAAGCCAAATACGATCAGTACGGTCACGCTGCTTTCGACGGCGCCGGTGGTTTTGGTGGTGGACATCACATGAATATGGATGACATCTTCAGTCAATTTGGGGATATTTTCGGAGGTGCCTTTGGAGGTGGTTTTGGTGGTTTTGGCGGAAACGGTGGCGGACAACGTCGCGTAAAAGGAAGTAATCTTCGAATTAAAGTCAAGCTCACCTTAGAAGAGATCGCCAATGGTGTTGAGAAAAAAGTCAAAGTAAAGCGTAAGGTTCAAGCACCCGGAGTGAGATACAAAACTTGTTCTACTTGTAACGGACAAGGACAGGTGTTGCGTGTAACCAATACCATTTTGGGCAGGATGCAATCGGCTACCACTTGTCATGTTTGTGGTGGTTCGGGACAAACCATAGAAAGCAAACCCAATAATGCCGATGCACACGGTATGATTATGGAAGACGAAACGGTCTCTATTAAAATACCTGCCGGTGTAGTTGATGGGATGCAATTGAAAGTATCCGGCAAAGGAAACGATGCTCCTGGTAACGGAATTCCGGGTGATTTAATTGTCGCCATCGAAGAACAAGAACACGAATTTTTAAAACGAGAAGGCGAAAATCTTCATTACGATTTATACATTAGCTTCCCGGAAGCGGCTTTAGGGGTTTCAAAAGAAATTGAAGCAGTTAACGGAAAAGTTAGAATTAAGCTGGAAGAAGGCATTCAATCCGGTAAAATTCTTCGCCTAAAAGGCAAAGGAATCCCAAGCTTAAACAGTTACGGCAACGGCGACCTATTAGTGCATGTAAATGTTTGGACACCAAAGACTTTAACCAAAGAACAACGTCAGTTTTTTGAAAAAGCAATGACCGACGAGCACTTCACACCAAAGCCTGAAAAGAGCGACAAATCTTTTTTTGAAAAAGTAAAAGATATGTTTTCATAATTAAAAAATATGTTTTACATTTGGTTATTACTTGGAAACAAGTAATTTCTTTTTCATAGCAATTTTTCCCATCCTTTTGTAAAAATTAGGGTGGGTTTTTTTTGTAACAAAAATGAAGATGTGCTACTTATTGGTTACTTTTACAACATCCAATAGCAATGGAAATGAAAATCAAGAGTAGCGCAGGCTCATATTGCTATTGACATTGTTATTGATATTGAAATTTACAATCATGAGCAACATACTCGAAGTCAAACAAGTTGTCAAGCAATACGGTGATTACACCGCGCTCAACGAAGTTTCTTTAACGGTTCCTAAAGGCAGTATTTACGGACTTTTAGGTCCGAATGGCGCTGGGAAAACATCTCTTATTCGCATTATCAATCAAATCACGATGCCCGATAGCGGTGCCATTATATTAGATGGCGAACCACTTAATCCGTCACATGTTCACGCTATTGGTTATATGCCTGAGGAAAGAGGGTTGTATAAAACCATGAAAGTAGGCGAGCAGTGTTTGTATTTGGCACAACTAAAAGGATTGTCCAAAGCCGAAGCCAAAAGAGAATTAGACTATTGGTTTGACCGATTAGAGATTCAAGGTTGGTGGAACAAGAAAATTCAAGAACTTTCAAAAGGCATGGCTCAAAAAATCCAATTTGTGGTTACCGTTTTACACAAGCCGAAATTGCTCATTTTAGACGAGCCTTTCTCCGGTTTTGATCCGGTGAATGCCAACTTGATTAAAGATGAAATTATCGAGTTGAACCGTCAAGGAACTTCTATTATTTTTTCTACGCATCGCATGGAAAGTGTTGAAGAAATGTGCGATTACATCGCCTTGATTCACCAATCGAATAAACTCATAGAAGGCAAAC
>JBIIXM010000097.1:0-6141 GCA_044338435.1 Flavobacterium sp.
GTTGGAGACCACACAGCGAACACGTAGGCCAAACCGGAAAACCGGTAGCTACCAATTTATACATTGCAGTAGGTATCTCGGGCGCTATTCAGCACATCGCCGGAATCAACTCTTCCAAAGTAAAAGTAGTCATCAACAGCGATGCCGAAGCGCCGTTCTTTAAAGTAGCGGACTACGGAATTGTAGGTGATGCTTTCGATATTTTACCTCGATTAACAGAAAAGCTGGCAGCCTTCAAAGCGCAAAACGCCTAAGCTTCTACACATACCTAACAAAGAGTCGTTGAAAACAAATTTTAGCGGCTCTTTTTTTATGCTTGTGATTTTAAGAAGCGAAAAGTTTTTGTTACTTTGCAGTCCGTATTCCTGCCATACGTTGCAATCTTTTTTTGTTCGTTCGCGTTTTGAATTTACGTCAAGTACCGAGTACACAAAAAAAGGATTTCTCCCGAAGCTTCGGGACTGTCAGGGCTATGAAGGATTTGTATTGAATGTCGGGAAACTGGGTTTCCTAAATATTTAATCTGAAATCTAAATTCTAATATCAGCAATCTAAAAGCTACAATGAGCTTAGTAAAACTAACCATCAAAGGAATATCATACAGCCAAACGCAAAACGGTGCTTACGCCTTAATTTTAAATGAAGTAGACGGCGAAAGAAAACTCCCTATTGTTATCGGCGCTTTCGAAGCACAATCTATTGCCATCGCCTTAGAAAAAGAAATCAAGCCGCCGCGTCCGTTAACGCACGACTTGTTCAAAAGTTTTGCTGACCGCTTTGACATTGTAGTGAAACAAGTCATTATCCACAAATTGGTTGATGGTGTTTTTTACTCGAGTATCATTTGCGAACGCGATAAAATAGAGGAAATTATCGACGCCAGAACATCAGATGCCATTGCCTTGGCACTGCGATTCAACGCCCCGATTTTTACGTATAAAAATATTTTAGACAAAGCCGGTATTTACCTCAACACCAATCCGGCCGACATCGATAATCAAAATGCCGACGACGATGGCGTATTGTCTACTCCCGAAACCTTCGGATTGGATAGTGACGGTAATGCAGGCGACGCTTATGTCAGCATGAGTCTGACCGAATTGCACGAAGCTTTAGAGAAAGCCGTTCAAGACGAAGATTACGAAAAAGCAGCCAAAATTAGAGACGAAATTTCGAAACGCGAATCGTAAAAAAGTTGTAGGTTATAAGTTGTATGTTACACAATTTAAAACCTATAACTTATAACATAAAACTAACAACCAAATGAAGCAGTACCACGATTTAATGCGACACGTTTTAGAAAACGGTTGTCAAAAAGGAGACCGAACCGGAACCGGAACCAAAAGTGTTTTCGGCTACCAAATGCGATTTGATTTGAGCGAAGGCTTCCCGATGGTAACCACCAAAAAACTGCATTTAAAGTCGATTATCTACGAATTGCTTTGGTTCTTAAAAGGCGATACCAACATTGGCTATTTAAAAGAAAACGGCGTTAAAATTTGGGATGAATGGGCTGATGAAAACGGCGATTTAGGTCCGGTTTACGGCCACCAATGGCGCAACTGGAACAGCGAAGAAATTGATCAAATCACGGAATTAATCGAAACTTTAAAAACCAATCCAAACAGCCGACGCATGTTGGTTTCGGCTTGGAATCCATCGGTTTTACCGGACACAACCAAATCGTTTGCTGAAAACGTAGCCAACGGAAAAGCGGCTTTACCACCATGCCATGCCTTCTTTCAATTTTATGTAGCCGACGGCAAATTGTCTTGCCAACTCTACCAAAGAAGCGCAGATATTTTCTTAGGCGTTCCTTTTAACATTGCTTCTTATGCCTTGTTCACCATGATGATTGCGCAGGTATGCGATTTACAAGTTGGGGATTTCATTCATACGTTTGGCGACGCACACATTTACAACAACCATTTCGAACAAGTGGAATTACAATTGTCACGTGAACCGAGACCTTTACCTAAAATGATTTTAAACCCTGAAGTAAAAAACATCTTCGATTTTACTTTTGAGGATTTCACCTTAGTAGATTATGATCCGCATCCGCACATTAAAGGACAAGTAGCAGTATAAAACAAAAAATCCGTCTCGAAATCGAAACGGATTTTTTTCTAACCAAAACTAAAACCTATAGTGACAAAACACTATTTTCTGAACCGGCAAACTCGTTGTAAGCATAACGGTCAGCCTCAGGATCATTCACATAGGAACCATCCACTAAATATTTAAACTCGAAAGTATTGTCTTTGGGTAAATCAAAAGTAGCTTTGAAAGTGCCGTTTTTCAATTTGGACAACTCTCCTTCAGCGGGATTCCAATTATTAAAATCACCAACTACTGCAGCAGCATTAGCTTCTTTTGCTTGGATTGAAAATGTAACTTTTACAACCGGTTTCGTCTTAATAACTTGTTTTTTAATAGCCATAACTATTTCATTTATAGATTACTGTAGCAAAGTAAAGCGATTTTAGACTAGCTTTTACAAGCCATTTTATTTTTACGACATTGCTAAAAAGAGCGCCTGTTTAAAAGAAGATTTACAATTTACACAGCCTTTAATTTTACATCTGTATTTAAGAAATCGGTTTCGTAATGCATTATCTCAAAAACAGATTTTCCCGTTTTAAAAATAAATTTTACCTTTAAACCATAAATTTCGTCTTATGGAGCCCAACCAACACGAATTATACGAATATGCACGCGACCGAATCCGACAAAAAAAACGATTGTTCCAGCATTTTATAGTTTTTGTAATTGGCTGTGTATTTTTGTTTGCGGCCAACCATTTACTTTCCTATCACGATGAAACCAATTGGTGGATTTGGGTAGCCAGTTTGTGGTGTTGTTTGTTTGTCTTTCATGTCATCAAAGTGTTGATTACCGACAGTTTTATGAATAAAAATTGGGAACGCGCACAGATAGACAAACTCATGCTCAAACAAACCAAAAAAATCGAACAACTTAAAAACGACTTAGAAAACGCCAAACCCAAACTATAATGATTACAGTAATCGCCGCCGTGGCTGAGAACAATGCGCTGGGAAAAGAAAACCAACTACTTTGGCATTTACCCGATGATTTTAAGAGATTCAAAACCCTAACTTCGGGACATTACATTATTATGGGACGAAAAACTTTTGAAAGTTTTCCGAAACCCTTACCCAATCGTACACACGTCATCATTTCGCGCCAAGCCAACTACCAACCCGAAGGTTGCATAGTAGTCAACTCGCTGGAACAAGCCATCGAAGCTTGTCCGAAAACAGAAGAGGTTTTCATTATTGGTGGCGGCGAAATTTACAGACAATCGATTGAGGTGGCGGACAAACTCGACTTGACTAAAGTCCACGCCTCTTTTGAAGCCGACACCCATTTCCCGGAAATTGACCTTAGTCAATGGCAGTTGGTTTTCGAAGAGCACCATCCGAAAGACGAGCGACATGACTATGCTTTCACCTTTCAAACCTTCGCGAGAAAATAATCCTTTGTAAACCTCTTATATGTTCCTTTTTTCAAAACTTTGAGCCTAAGGAACTTTGCAAGTCTGCGCTTTAATAGCGTATATTTGCAGAAAATTGCAACCATGTCAAAGCAAATCACGCCGTATAAAGAATCTACCTTAGGAAAAAAAGAACAGGTAACCCAAATGTTTGACAACATTTCAGGAGAATATGATGGTTTGAACCGCGTAATTTCTTTGGGCATCGATATGAAATGGCGCAAAAAAGTCATTGCCTTAGTCAAAGCGCACAACCCTAAAATTGCACTGGACATAGCAACCGGAACCGGAGATTTAGCGATTATGATGGCAGAAGCCACCGCCGCTGAAAAAATTATCGGTCTGGACTTATCGGTGGGCATGTTAAATATTGGTAAGAAAAAAATACTCGACAAAAATTTGGCAGACAAAATAGAAATGGTTGTAGGCGACAGCGAAAATATTCCGTATCCCGACAATCATTTTGACGCCATTACCGTTTCCTTTGGCATTCGTAATTTTGAAACTTTAGAGAAAGGTTTGGCAGAAATTCACCGCGTGTTAAAACCGGGCGGACTTTTTGTGATTTTAGAAACTTCGGTACCTACAAAATTCCCGTTCAAACAAGGATATGCATTTCACACCAAAGTAATATTGCCTTTGGTGGGCAAATTATTTTCTAAAGACAATAGTGCTTATGGCTATCTATCGGAATCAGCCAGTCATTTCCCATTTGGCGAAGCACTAAACAATATTTTGAGAAAAGTTTCGTTTATAGACTGTAAAGCTGTGCCGCAAACTTTTGGCGTGGCCTCCATTTATACCGCGACCAAAAAATAAAATATGTACTTTAGCCATAGCATGAAGAAGTTAATTGTTCTATTTGTACTCGTCACCTCCGTTTCCCAAGCGCAATTTGGGAAAAGTACTTTTTCAAAAGATCCTATCATCAATTTGGAGAACTTTGACAAGCAGCGCGTGTATTGGGGTTACTTTTTAGGCTTTAGTACTTTCGATTTTAAAACCGATTATAAAGTTCCTGGACAAGACATTAATGTAAAAGGTAACAGCGGATTTAACGTAGGTTTGGTTGGTGCATTACGCCTTCATGAATACGTTGAGTTGCGCTTTGAACCCGGATTGTATTACGCCAGTCGCACCCTAACCTATCCCGGATTTACCAATGACCAAGATGCCATTCGTGAAGTAAAAGCTACGTATATTGATTTTCCGTTGATGTTGAAGTTTTCTTCTTTGCGCACCGGCAATGTCAGACCTTATTTATTGGGCGGTGTAGGCGCTACCCTAAACTTATCCAGCAACTCCAAATCGAAAGACGACAACTCCGAACAAAAATTCAGAGTACAACCTTGGACCAACAATTATACGTTTGGATTTGGTATCGATTTGTATTTTGAATACTTCAAATTCTCTCCTTCGATTCGTGGTGTTTTCGGATTTGGCGATGAATTGATTCGCGATGACGACCCGAACAGTCCGTGGACGGGCAATATCGAGTCACTAAAAACTCGTGCAGTTTTAATCAACTTTACTTTCCACTAAGAATTCCTTCTGAATTCGCTTAAAAAGATAGCGGTAGCCGTAGCGACGTTCAAACTTTCCGTTTGTTGCAGGTTGCCGAATCTTGGAATGGCGATTCTATTTTTTATCTTTTGTTCCAAAGTCGAAGAAATACCGTTGGCTTCGTTGCCGAAAATCAAAATCCCTTCGAAAGGCAATTGTTCTTTGTAGATGTTGTTCCCATCCATAAATGTCCCGAAAACAGGCATAGTAGTTTCTGAAATAAAAGCATCTAAATCAACATAATTCACCTGAACGCGACACAGAGAACCCATAGTAGACTGAATCACTTTCGGGTTGTATAAGTCGACCGTTTCCTTCGAGCACAACAACTGGGTAACGCCAAACCAATCGCACAAACGAATGATGGTTCCCAAATTACCCGGATCTCTAATATCATCCAAAGCTACAATCAACCCTTTAGAATCTATCGGTTTAGGAGCAGGTATGTGAAAAACTGCCAAACAAGAACTTGGTGTATTGAGCGCCGACATGCGTTTCATATCAGCTTCTTTAATCAAAGTTTTTTGCGCTGTAGGCACCGTTTCAAAAATACTTTCGGTCTCAAATAAATGGTCGAGCACAATATTTGATTGCAACAATTCCTGTATTACTTTTACGCCTTCAGCCAAAAACAGCTGATGCTCGTTTCGGTATTTTTTTTGTTGCAAACCGGTAATTAATTTTATTTGGTTTTTACTAACCATAAAATACTGTATTTTTGAATTAAATATTTACACCGCTTGAAAAAGAGTCTCACAAAAATATCACTATTTATTCTAATTGGACTAATTATCTTTGGTTGTAACTCGACCAAAAGAGTTCCCGACGGTAAAAGTTTACTCACCAAAAACAACATCTACATTGACGACAAGAAAGACAATGCCGAAGAAGTCTTCAATCAGTTGTACCAAAAACAGAATAGTGCTATTTTCGGATTTCCGCTTCGTTTGAACATTTACAATTTGGCCAAACACAACTCAGACTCGCTTTTTAAAGCCAAAATGATTCAAAATCCGAAACGCTATTACCGCAAAGCCAGATGGTTATCGAAAAAGCAAGTGAAG
>JBIIXM010000098.1:0-6115 GCA_044338435.1 Flavobacterium sp.
AAAGCCTTCGGGAATAAACCTTTATCGATGTTTTTGATGGCGTTGTGCACATCTTCTTTAGAAGCTGAAACGCCACGTTGGTTGTAGCGTTGACTGTTATCAGAACTCATGTTGTGTTGTTAGTTGCCCTTCGACAAGCTCAGGGTGAAAGTTGTGCCGCAAAGATAAGATTTAGATTTGGGATTTAGGATTTGGGATTTGGGATTTTTTTATCAATTCTCTAAAATCAAAATTTCTACCCTTCGGTTTTCATCGGCTTCGGTTTCGTTGCGTTCCGGAATTTTATGAATAGGACGAGACACACCGAATCCTTTAAATTTCATGCGCTTTCTATCGATACCGTTACGCAATAAATAACTGTAAACGGCTCGAGCTCTTGCAGTAGAAACATCATTTACATCAACTGCGGTTTGGCAACAAATATGGCCTTGAATTTCGATTTTTAACTTCGGATTTTCTTGCAAGATGCAGAGCAAATCGTATAGCACAAATTCCGATTTCGGGACAACACGAGCGGAATTGTTAAAGAAATAAAGATTGGGTAAAGCAATAGTTTCTCCGGCTTTGGCATTTTTGACCTTTTGCGACAATTCGCTTTCGATAATTTTAGGTGGAATTTCCGTGTAGAAAATGGTTACACGACGGTTTTCAGCTTGAACAACAGCTTGCTTAAAGTCCTTTCCGTAAGCCACTTGTTGCAAGGTTTGGCTAAATGGAAGACCACTTTTTTCCAATAAGATTTTGACATTGTCTATGCGGCGTTCCGCTAAATGTTTGTTGTAATCCTTAGTATCAATACTATCACAAAAACCTAACAATTGGGTTATTTCAACTGCTTTATGATTGGCAATCCATTCGTTTAAAGCTAGTATCGAATTTTGATTGGGGAAATCTTTATTGAAATCGAAAAAAACGTCAAACTGCTTTTGAGTAAATCCCAAAACAGACCAAAAAAACAATACTATGACGCATTTGATTTTCATATTAATTTTCGACAATCAGAATTTCCACTCGGCGATTGGCGGCGCGTTCCGCCTCGTTTTTTTCTGGTAGCGGATAAATGGGTTGCGTGCTTCCGAAGCCTTTATACGATAATCGTGCACGATAGACATCGTTGGTGATTAAAAAGTTGTAAATCGCTTTGGCTCTTTGAGTAGACAAATCGGTTCGGTCGACCGGCATACAACACAAATGGCCTTGGATTTCAATTTTGAGCTGCGGATTGTTTTGTAACACCAACAACAGCTCATATAACTTGCCACGAGATTCCGGCACAATGGCAAAAGTATTGATGACAAAATTCAGATTGTCTATTTTTAGTTTTTCTCCTGTTTTAGCATTACCAACTAGTTTCATAAACTCGCGGTCCAACTTATATTCGGTTTTAGTACCGTTTGGATTTTCGAAGACTAATTTTTCCGGATAATCAATTTCGGGTTTGGCTTCTTCAACAATAGGGGTTTCTTTTTTTAAACCGAGGATTTCTGCTTCTCGCGGAATGTCTTTTTCTAAGATGTAGAAGATAGTTACTCTACGGTTTTCGGCTTTATTGGCCGACTGCTTGAATTTTTCACCCAAGCTTAGGGTTTTAAAATCGGCTCTGATTTGGATTTGGTCTTTAACTTTACTATAAATAAAATCGACTCTTTTTTGGGCTAAAGTATCGTTGAATCCATTTGTACCATCTTCATCGGTAAATCCGTGTATGGCTACAATTTTGTTGTTATTGTTAGCCAAAAGCCATTGGTTAAGCCGATTTTCTTCTTTTTTAGTCAGGTCAAATTTATTACTGTCGAAATACAAACTCACCTGCTCTTGAGAAAAGGCGGCAGTAAAATAAAACAGTAAAGCAACAGTAAGGCAATGACGTAACATGAGTAGTTATTTAAGAGTATAACGAAGTTACGGCATTTTTTATATAAAAACACCCGACATTTTTTTAAACATCGGGTGTAATTTGAAAGGGAAATTATGTTTATCGTGTAAACAACAACTCTCTGTATTTGGTTAACGTCCAAACTTCGTCGTCTACTAACAACTCTAATTTGTCGCAATGTTCTCTGATGATTTCAAAGTATGGTTTTACTTTATCGCAGTATGCTTCTGCCATTTTTTGCGCATCAGTTAAAGCGTTGGCTTTTTTGCGCGCTTCGGTCATGGCTTCTACGTTAGAGTTAATGCCTTCAATGTGTGCCGAAATTTCTTTGATTAAGAAGATTTGCTCTTTGGCAATTTTCTCAAAATCTTTACCGAAGATTTCTTTCAAACCGCGTACGTTTTCGATTAAAGTATTTTGGTAACGAATAGCTGTTGGAATCACGTGGTTACGAGCAATATCGCCTAATACTCGGCCTTCAATTTGGATTTTCTTGGTGTATTCTTCCAATTCAATTTCGTAACGCGCTTCCACTTCAACATGGTTCATTACATTCAAATCATGGAATAATTCCAATGCTTTTTTAGATACTTTAGCTTTCAACGCAGCCGGAGTGGTTTTGTGATTGCTCAAGCCTCTTTTCTTCGCTTCTTTTTCCCAAGCGTCACTGTAACCGTCGCCTTCGAAAAGAATATTCTTAGTTTGTTTGATGTATTCTCTCAACACGTTGAAGATAGCTT
Source organism: Flavobacterium sp. (assembly GCA_044338435.1). Classification (GTDB taxonomy): domain Bacteria; phylum Bacteroidota; class Bacteroidia; order Flavobacteriales; family Flavobacteriaceae; genus Flavobacterium. Next base: position 2,617 of record JBIIXM010000098.1, read on the forward strand.
CGTCCTTTTTCAAGCCTTTAGTATCGATAAGTGCATCCACTTCTTTTTTGAATTCTTTTAATTGTTTGGCCACAATGGAATTCAAAGTAGTCATAGCATTGGCACAGTTAGCCGATGAACCTACAGCACGGAATTCAAATTTGTTTCCGGTGAAAGCAAATGGTGACGTTCTGTTTCTGTCGGTGTTATCCAACATTACATCCGGAATTTTACCAACCACGTTTAATTTCAAATCTGTTTTTTCTTCCGGAGATAATTTACCTTTAGAAACGCCTTCCAATTCAGCCAAGACTTTAGTCAATTGTTCTCCGATGAAAACAGAGATAATTGCCGGTGGTGCTTCGTTGGCGCCTAAACGGTGATCGTTGCTGGCTGTTGCAATAGCCGCACGTAATAACTCTTCATACTCATTAACCGCTTTAATCGTATTGATAAAGAAAGACAAGAATTGCAAGTTACTCATAGGTGTTTTGCTTGGAGATAATAAATTCACTCCGGTATCGGTAGCCAAAGACCAGTTGTTGTGTTTTCCTGAACCATTCACTCCTTTGAACGGTTTTTCGTGGAATAACACTTTAAAATCGTGACGCTCGCCCACTTTAGACATTACATCCATCAATAAAGAGTTGTGGTCAACCGCTAAGTTGGTTTCTTCGAAAATCGGAGCCAACTCAAATTGGTTTGGTGCCACTTCATTGTGACGGGTTTTAACCGGTATACCTAACAGCATACATTCTTCTTCCAATTCGCGCATATAGTTTAAAGCTCGTGACGGAATAGAACCGAAGTAATGATCATCTAATTGTTGTCCTTTAGCAGAAGTATGGCCTAACAAGGTTCTTCCGGTCAACAATAAATCGGGTCTTGAGTTAGCCAAAGAACTGTCAACCAAGAAATATTCTTGCTCCCATCCTAAAGTGGCGGTCACTTTTTTAACGTTTTTATCAAAATATTTACATACTTCCGTAGCCGCTTCATCCACTGCATTCAAAGCACGCAACAAAGGTGTTTTGTAATCTAAAGCTTCACCTGTATAAGAAATAAATACCGTTGGAATACACAAAGTAGTTCCGAAGATAAAAGCCGGAGAGGTTGGATCCCAAGCAGTATAACCACGAGCTTCAAAAGTATTTCTGATTCCTCCGTTCGGGAAAGAAGAAGCATCCGGTTCTTGTTGAACCAATTGGCCTCCACCAAATTTCTCAACCGGATCAGAACCATCGTAAGAAGTTTCAAAGAAAGCATCGTGTTTTTCAGCGGTAGTTCCAGTTAACGGTTGAAACCAGTGTGTGTAATGGGTAACGCCTTTAGTCAAAGCCCATTCTTTCATTCCCATCGCGATATAATCCGCCAACTTTCTGTCGATTTTAGTGCCGTGCTGGATGGCATCTTTTACTCCTTTGTAAGCATCGGCAGTTAAATACTGCTTCATCGCTTTATCATTGAATACATTAGAACCGAAAAGCGCCGATTTTTTATCGGCTTCTTCAAATTTTACCGGTTTTCTGCTCGAGGCATCTTTTAAGGCTTGAAAACGCAAAGTTGACATAAAATAATTTTTAAATGATTATACCCTTATTAATTTGATGCAAATATACTATTATTTTGATTTCAAAATAAAGATACCCTATTTTTTTTAGGGGTATTTTAGATATTCAATATAAAAATCGAAAAAACCAATATCCATACTTGTTGTTTTTATTTAGTATTTTTCAAAAGGCAAAATCCTATATTTGCATTACCTTAATATAGTATCATGACTGTTTGGATTGTTTTTTTAGCACTGATCTTTTTGTTCTTAGCCTTAGACTTAGGCGTTTTCAATAAAAACCCTCACATTATTAAACCTAAAGAAGCCGGAATCTGGACAGGGATTTGGGTATCCTTATCTTTTATATTTAGTATAGTTGTAGGTTGGATTTATAAAAACGGGCTGATAGACAATCCGACAGACATCACTGCATCAGTGGCTTCCATGAAGTTCATCACCGGTTATTTGATAGAACTATCCTTGAGTGTCGACAATATTTTTGTGATTGCCGTGATTTTTGCTTCTTTTAAAATTCCACAAAAATACCAACATCGCGTACTGTTTTGGGGCATTTTAGGTGCCATAGTCTTCCGAGGATTGATGATTTTCTTCGGCGTAATTCTGATTAACAAATTCAGTTGGATGACCTATTTATTTGGTGCGTTTTTGATATTCACCGCTTTCAAGATGTTGTTCAAAGGCGAGGAAGAAGAATTCAATCCGAAAAAATCTTTTGTTTACAGAAACCTGCGCAAAATAATGCCCATCACCAGTCATGCCGATGGTGAGCATTTCTTTGTAAAACGCAAACACATTACTGCGGCAACGCCTTTGTTTGTGGCATTGATTGTGATTGAAGTGATGGATATGTTGTTTGCTTTAGACAGCGTTCCGGCGATTTTAGCCATTACTTCGGATCCGTTTTTGGTATTCAGTTCCAACATCTTTGCCATTTTAGGATTGCGTTCGATGTATTTCTTTTTGGCCAATATGTTAGAAAAATTCAGCTATTTGGAATACAGCTTGATTGCCATACTGACTTTTGTCGGAATCAAAATGCTAATCATTCATTACTACAAATTCCCGGAATGGGTTTCGTTAGGCTTTATCGCTTTATCACTTGCTGCCGGCATCTTGGTTTCAATCAGCAGAAAAGACAAAGAATAGTTTATTGGTAAATCCACATTAAAACGGGTTGGACAGAACCTTTTAGTATTGGATCGATGATTTTCATATTGGCATTAGAAATGGTAGGACAACCCCAACCTTCGGGTGTGCCGTTTGGATACACTTCTATGTCTGACACTTTTTCCCAAGAATGAAAAACGATATAGCGCGATTGTGCATTGCTATTGGTTTCTTCCAAGCCATGCAGTACGTATTTAACGTTGATACCCCAATCGCTCCAAGCCCTTTGCCCAATTTTATATTTTCCCAGAGAAGAGCAATGACTGCCGTCTTTATTGCTGAAAGTCGGATCGTCTTTTGACCAGGTTTGACTCCACGGATAATTACAACAACCGTGACCAACAAGCATTTGTCGAGTAATCTTATTTTGTTTAAAATCGTACACAAAAAAACGATTCAATCCCGAGTGAATACTCATATCTATCAGGATACAAAAATCTTGGTTGAAGTTGTTTTTACGACAAAAAGTCAAAGCTTCCTTAGCCTTTTCATCGGTTTTGGAAACATTGACTTTGGGTTTGTGTTCACTTTTATACTTGTAGTTTATACTATTGTATCCGTAAGCAACAACCACTGCAACTAGTAACAGAAGGACTATCTTTTTTTTCAAGAGTTGGTTTTCTATTTATAACGCAATAGTGTGAGTTATGGTATAAAAGAGGAAAAATAATTTAAGCCTTCGGGGCTTCATCAAAATTCACCATCCAATTGATGCCGAACTTATCTTTTAACATCCCGAAGTAAGCGCCCCAAAAAGTTTGGGTCATAGGCATAAAGGCA